>JAZNZG010000090.1:0-6239 GCA_045594825.1 Faecousia sp.
CCAAGCCTTGTTCAGGCAGCAAGCAGCGATGGGAATACCGGCATCAGCAGACGCCTTGCCCAGGCCGGCGGGGGTCACGTCAGGGTTGCTTGCCCAGGGATCCCAGAATTCAACGGCATCACAGCCCAGATCCTTGGCGACCTGGAAGCGCTCGTAAAAAGGCAGATCCTCAAAAATAGGCTCAATACACAGAGAAAACTTCATAACAGTTATTCCTTTCAAAATGTAATGAAACGGGGGGCGGAGATTCCGCCCGGCTTAGGGTTTCACTTAGGCCAGGACGGCGGCTACCTTGGTAATAGCCTTTGCGATCATGTCGCAATCCTCGTCGGTCATCTGAGCGGGGATGTCCAGGTGGACAACACGGCCCAGGTATGCCAGCGTGTTGGGGTTCATGTCCTCAGCATACTGGACAGGCTCTGCCTTCTTCTCATGGTAGGGGCACTCCCAGGGGCAGCAGATCTCATTGGAGGTCTTCTTCTGAATGACGTGCTTCCAGTGAGCGTAGATGTGCCAATCGGGAATACCGGAGTTGAACACGCCATTTGCGTCAACGCCCTCAGCCTTCATAGCATCGCAGAAGGGGCCGACCTTCTCGGGAGCATCCAGGTAGAACATCAGGCAGATACCGGTGTCACCCTCGGGATCGTTGCAGGGACGAACCTTAATGCCCTTGGTGTCCTTGATCTGGTTGATGATGCGCTTCTGGTGGTCACGCATTGCAGCATTCAAGCCATCCAGCTTACGCAGCTGTGCGCACATAACAGCACCGGCCAGCTCGCTCATACGGAAGTTGGATCCGCAGAACAGCTCACCCTCGAAACGCTGCTCAGCGAAACGGTCGGGTCTCCAGCATGCAGCGGTGTCGTGGTAAGAGCAGCAACGGTCATAGATACGGGCATCCTTACACAGGATCATGCCGCCTTCACCGGCGGTGATGGTCTTGTGATACTGGAAGGAGAAGCAGCCGCAGTCACCCATGGTGCCTACATACTTGCCCTTGTAAGTAGCGCCAACAGCCTGAGCGCAGTCCTCGATAACCATCAGGTTGTGCTTCTTAGCGATCTCCATGATGGCATCCATGTTACAGGGAACACCACGCATATGTACAGCAACGATAGCCTTGGTTGCGGGGGTGATCTTCTTTTCCAGGTCTTCCACGTCCATGGTCAGGGTCTCGTCCACTTCACAGATGACGGGAGAGGCCTTGGCAGCAACGATGGCAGCGCAGGATGCGAAGAAGGTGTAGCCGGTAACGATGACTTCATCGCCGGGGCCCACATCGCAGGCGACCAGAGAGGAGATCAGAGCACCGGTGCAGGAGCTGGTAGCCAGGGCATAGGGGGAGCCCATCTTCTCTTTGAAGGCGTTTTCAAAGGCACGGACCTTGGAGGGGGCATTGGAGGGGCCGTAGTAACGGAACAGGTACTTGTTATCAAGGACCTCCATTACTTCCTTCTTTTCCTCTTCGCCGATCTCCAGACCGCCGGGATACATGGGGTAGTTGGGAGTGGTTTTGGCCTTGGGGCCGCCATGGATGGCAAGCAGTTCGCTCATGGATCATTTCCTCCTGAAAGTAATAATAGTAGTTTCGTTGGGTAGATTAACCAGTAAAGTAAGCGTAGCACTTTTAACGATAAATGTCAATAAAAATGCAGAAATTTCAATAACTAAAATGGTTTAGCTCTTTTTATCAAAACCGCATCCTCCGGAGAAAATGCGGTTTTGAGGGAAAAGGCTTATTTCTTCTTCATCTTGGGGATGATGTCGAATGCCACGGAGGCCAGGATGACCAGACCCTTAACGGTCTGCTGCCAGTCGGCGGAAACGCCCAGCATGGACATACCGTTGTTCAAAATGGCGATAACGAAGCAGCCGATGAGGGCACCGGAAATGGTACCTGCACCGCCGGAGACGGAAGCACCGCCAACATAGCAGGCTGCGATGGCGTCCAGCTCGAAGCCGTTGCCGGCCTTGGGGGTAGCTGCGTTCAGACGGGCGGTGTAAACCAGAGCTGCCACAGCGGCCAGCAGGCCCATGTTGGTGTAGGCCATGAACATGGCCTTGCGGTCCTTGATACCGGACAGGGCTGCTGCCTTACGGTTGCCGCCCACGGCATACAGGCTGCGGCCAAAGACGGTGCGGTTACAGACAAAGTTGTAGATCAGGGTCAGCACCAGCATGATCAGCAGCACGGTGGGATAGCCCTTGTAGTTGGCCATCAGAAGGGACAGCACCAGAACCACGGCACAAAGCACCACGGTGGTAACGATCATGCCGGTGGGGTTCTTAACGGGAACGCCGTGCTTGATCTTGTCGGCACGGGACTTGAGCTGCACGAACACGATGGCAGCACATGCCACCACTGCCAGGATTATGGTGAGCACGAAGGCGTTGACACCCAGCTCCTCAGCCACGAAGGAGGCAGCGATGAACCGGAAGGTCTGGCTGAAGGGGCCGATGGAGGCACCGTCCAGGATGACCTGGGTCAGACCGCGGAATACAAGCTGGCTGGACAGGGTGACGATAAAGGCGGGGATGTCAAACTTTGCGATCCACAGGCCGTTCCATGCACCGATGGCAAGACCGATGAGCAGGGATACGATCAAAGTGGGCAGGGTACCCATGCCGTGATTGACCTGCATGATGGCGGCAACCGCACCAACCATAGCTACGGTGGAGCCAACGGACAGGTCCACATTACCGGTAAGGATGACCGGCAGCATACCCAGAACCAGGATGACCACATAGGAGTTCTGAAGAATGATGTTGGTCAGGTTCATGGAGGTGAAGATCAGACCTTCGGTAAGGATATGGAACAGCACGGCGATGAACACCAGCACCAGGACCATGCTGTATGCACGCAGGGTTTTCAAAATATTTGTCTTTTTCATACACAACTCTCCTATCTGTTAAACAAGCAGACGCATGATGCTTTCCTGAGAAGCTTCTTCAATGGGCATTTCGCCCTTGATCTCGCCGTCGTTCATAACATAAACCCGGTCGCAGACGCCCAGGATCTCCGGCAGCTCGGAGGAGATCACCAGCACACACTTGCCGGCGGAAGCCAGCTCATTGATGATGCAGTAAATATCGTATTTCGCACCTACATCGATACCGCGGGTCGGCTCGTCCAGGATCAGCACATCCGGAAGGTTGAACATCCACTTGGCAAGGACTACCTTCTGCTGGTTGCCGCCGGAGAGCTGGCCGGCGTTCTGGAAAATGCTGGAGCACTTGACGCCAAACTGTTTGGCGTTTGCTCCGGTCTCGCTGATCTCCCGGTTCAGATTCAGAACACCCCGCTTGGAGATACGCTTCAGGTTGGACAGGGAGATGTTCTTGCTGATGGTCTGATCCAGCACCAGGCCGTAGGTCTTCCGGTCCTCGGAAAGGTATGCCACGCCATTTTCAATGGCCTTGGAGACGGTACTGGTGTCGATCTTCTTGCCGTCCTTGTACACCTCGCCGGTGATCTTACAACCGTAGGACTTGCCGAAGATACTCATGGCAAGCTCGGTGCGGCCGGCACCCATCAATCCGGACAGACCAACGACTTCACCTCTGCGGAGGTTGAAGTTTACATCCTTGATGACCAGCTTGTCCGTCAGGTCGGGATGGTGGACATTCCAGTTCTTGACCTCAAAGCACACATCACCGATGTTGGTGTTGGTCTTGGTGGGGTAACGGTTACTCAGCTCACGGCCCACCATGTGGCGGATGATGTCATCCTCGGTGACGGTGGAGGCATCCTCAAAATTGGCTACGGTCTGGCCGTCACGAAGGACGGTGACAGAGTCGGCAACATAGACGATCTCGTTGATCTTATGGGAGATGATGATACAGGTCATACCCTCCTCCTGCAGGTGCTTCAGAAGATCCAGCAGGTTTTTGGAGTCCCGTTCATTCAGTGCTGCGGTGGGCTCGTCCAAAATGAGGATCCGGCACTTTTTGGACAGTGCCTTGGCGATCTCCACAAGCTGCTGCTTGCCCACACCGATCTGATTGATGGGTGTGTCGGGATCGTCCTTCAGGCCCACACGCTCCAGCAGGGGAATGGCGTTGGAACGGGTCTTGTTCCAGTCGATGGCACCCCGGGTCTTCTGGGGATGGGACAGGAAAATATTTTCGGCAATGGACAGCAGGGGGATCAGTGCCAGCTCCTGATGGATGATGGCAATACCGGCCTGCTCGGACTGGCCGATGTCACCGAACTGGCATACCTGGCCATCCACAAGGATATCGCCTTGGTATGTACCGTAGGGGTAAATGCCGGACAGCACCTTCATCAGGGTGGATTTGCCGGCACCGTTCTCGCCCACCAGGGCTTTAATCTCGCCTTTCTTTACCCGGAAGCTGACGCGGTCCAAAGCACGCACGCCGGGAAACTCTTTTGTAATCTCCCGCATTTCCAGAATGTAATCCTGCATAGGCTGACTTCCTTTCATAATGGTATAGTTCAAATATCAACCCTTAAAAACTCCGGACCACAGCAGTCGTCCAGACTTTTTAAAGGCTGTGTAAAAGGGCGGTGCCCGGACCCGCAAGGAGCCGGGCACCGCATGGGTTCAAATATTAGCCGTTGATATCAGCGTCGGTGAAGAAGCCAACTTCAACCAGGTAATCTACGTTGTCAGCGGTGATTGCGTAGGGGGAGTAGGTCTGTGCGGGAACGTCGATCACGCCGTTGTTGTAGGTAGCGGTAGCTTCGGGGACAGTGCCCTCCAGCAGAGCGGTGGTTACGGGAACGATGATCTTAACCAGCTCGTTGGCATCCAGGAAAGCAGTCATGGACTGCTTGCCGGCCTTGATGCTCTTAACGGCAGCCAGCTCAGCATCCTGACCGGTGACCAGGGGGAATGCCAGGTCGCCGGAGCCGTAGCCCATGGACTCCAGGGAGGAGATGACGCCGATTGCCAGGCAGTCAGCAGCAACCAGAACTGCATCCAGGGTGTCGTCAGCATAGTAGCCGGACAGCAGGTTGTCCATACGGGCCTGTGCCTTAGCGGAGTCCCAGGACTGGATAGCGGTTACGTCGTATGCAACCTGGCCGGACTTAACCACCAGCTTACCGGAATCCAGGTGGGGCTGCAGGATGTTCATAGCACCCTGGTAGAACAGAGCAGCATTGGGGTCGTCCTGAGAGCCGGAGAAGATTTCCAGGTTGAAGGGACCTGCAGCATTTGCAAGATCCAGAGCATCAGCGATGAACTGACCCTGCAGCTCGCCCATCTTCACCAGGTCGAAGGTGACGTAGTAGTCAACAGCGTCGGTGTTGGTGATCAGGCGGTCTTCAGCGATAACGATGATGCCGGCGTCCTTAGCCTTTTCACAGGCGTCGGTGAGGGCAGCACCGTCAACAGCGACAACGATCAGAGCGTCAACGCCCTTGGAGATCATGTTTTCGATCTGGGTAGCCTGACGGGCGGAATCGTCCTCAGCGTACTCGATCTCGGTTGCGTAACCGGCAGCCTCAAAACCGGCGACCAGACGCTCGCCCTGGATGGACCAAATGGTCTGCTCCTTGGTGGGCATCAGAATGCCGATGGTGGAAACGCCGTCGTCCTTGGAGCCGCCGCATGCACACAGCATGGAGGCCAGCATCAGAACAGCGAGAACCAATGCGATGATTTTTTTCATTTTTCAATCCTCCTGTAAATTTTATTAAACGGTTTACTCCGTCCAACACGGTTTTTCCGCTTTGGGAAAATCTCCCTCACGGTTAAAAACAGTATACAAAACCCGGCAGATATTGTCAATTCTGTTTTAGTAGTTTAGTTGTAAGCCCTTTCAAATTTAGCAGAATTACACAAAATCCAAAAAACTAATCTTGTTAATTTAACCAAGGGATTTCTTGCGGTATTTAGAAAACAAAACCAGTTTAGTTATGTTTAGCTCACTTTGGAAAAAGAATGACGGATTTTTTTTAAAATCCTGCAATTTTAACTTGTCACGGAAGCAAAAGATCTTTATAATGAAGCGTAGATGGAGGTGTAGATATGTCCAATCTGACCATTCGTGATATTGCCCGCATGGCGGGAGTTTCCACCACTGCGGTGTCCTTTGTACTAAATGACCGCCCCGGTGTCAGCGATGCTACCCGTAAAAAGGTGCAGGAGATCATCCAACGCACCGGCTTTACCCCCAATGTCCATACCCGCCGGCTGAATCTTGGCAGGAGCTTTACCATCCATGTGGTGCTGCGGCATTATGCCTATGGCCTGTACAACCAGTTCGCT
>JAZNZG010000091.1:0-3579 GCA_045594825.1 Faecousia sp.
TTTGTTGTCTTCCTAAGACCGCTTGGCCTCCGACTTGATGGCTGCCGATATTCTGCTGTATCAGCCGGATCTGGTACCGGTGGGCGAAGATCAGAAGCAGCATGTGGAGCTGACCCATACCATTGCCCGCCGCTTCAACGGCATTTACGGCCATGTGTTCAAGATCCCCGAGCCCTTTATTCCCAAGGTGGGTGCCCGGATCATGAGCCTGACCAACCCCACCGCCAAGATGTCCAAGTCTGAAAACGAAGATACCGGCCGTGTGCTCTTAATGGACGCACCGGAAGTGGTCATGAAGCAGTTTAAGCGGGCTATTACCGACTCTGACACGGAAAACTGCGTCCGCTATGACAAAGAAAGCAAGCCCGGCGTAGCTAACCTTATGACCATCTACTCTGCTGTTACCGGTAAGAGCTATGAGGAGATTGAAAACGAATTTGCAGGCTGCGGTTACGCTAAGTTCAAGCCTGTGGTAGGCGAGGCGGTGGTGGAGCATCTGCGTCCCATCCGCGAGGAAGCCAGCCGACTGATGAAGGATAAGGCATATCTGGAGTCTGTTTACCGTGACGGTGCCCAAAAGGCAAGCTATGTGGCCGAAAAGACCCTGCGTAAGGTCTATAAAAAAGTCGGCTTTGTTGCAAAATAAAATGAAAGAGGCTGTCTGTTGACAGCCTCTTTTCACATAAGAAAATAAAGTGCAAGAGTCAGCAAGGCGTTGCTTCTGTCCTCTTTGGCGTCGCCTGCCATGAGCAGAAGCAGCAGCACAACGATCAGATCTCCGGTGTCGAAGTCTTTGGGAAGCAGCTGCCGCAGGAAACCATCCACGCTGCCTTCCTGCTTATGGTGGGGTGGTTGCCGGTGTACATGCTCCTGCTTTGGCTCCTCACAAGGAGGCGGCTCCGGCTCGGGGCAGCTTTCTTTCGCCGGTCGCTGAGGCTGCGGATGATGCCGGGGAGGATCCGGAATACGATTGCGGCGATAGGTGCCGTCAGGCTGCGGTACATATCGGTTATACATGGAATCACCTGCCTGTCAAAAGACCTGCCATGCTTGCCATTTTGGCTGCACGCATGGCCCGCTCCAGCTTTTGGATCCGCTGGCGGCTTAAGTAGGGACTCAGTGCCCTGAGGAGCGACTGCTGATTTTTGTCGATCCCGCTTTGCTTTGCAAGACCGGACAGCTTTTGTACCATGGACAGATCAATATCTCCAGCAGATACCGGTTCTTGCTTTGCCGATGCTTCCGATGGATTTAGCTTTTGGGCCAGTGCCATGATTTGGCCCATCATTTCCGGGTTATTCAGAACAGAACCCAGTTTGCTTTCCAGATCATCCATTCGCTACCTCCCCAGTTGTTTCAAAAGCTGCTTTGCCTCCGGAGAGGACAGAATGGATTGAAGGGTCTGACCAGCCTGGGTGTATTCGCCTGAGGTTGCCTGCTGCATCGCCTGCTGCAGCTGTGTGCTGTCAGCACTCTGTAACATGGCAAGAAGCTGCTGCCCGGCAGGACTTTCTGCCAAACGCAGCACTTCCTCCATGGAAAAATCCTGAGAATTTTTCTGCATTGGATTGCCTCCTGTCAAAATGCCTGCTATAATAATATGAAAGTCAGTACTACTATATGCTGCATCAGAACAGTTGGTGTCTTATGAAAATACTTGTATTATCCGATTCTCACTCCTCATATCAGTTTATGCGGCAATGCATCCGTGCAGTTAAACCGGATGCAGTGATCCATTTGGGAGACCATTATGATGACGTTGAAGTGATCGCAGAAGAGAACCCGCATCTGCCGATCCATCAGGTGGCAGGAAACTGTGACCGTTACCGCTGCCCACCCTTTGCAAAGCTGAAGCTGTGCTACGATGTATGCGGTGTACGGCTTTATATGACCCACGGTCATATGGAGCGTGTCAAATCCGGAACGAGTCTTCTTTTGTTTGAAGCTAGAAAGCATAAAGCCGCAGCGGTATTGTACGGCCATACCCATGTGCCCGATTGCCACAGGGAAGAGGACGGATTGTGGGTGCTGAACCCCGGCAGCTGCGGATACGGCGGCAGAAGTGCAGCCATTATAGAAGTGAGCGACCACCAAATAATAAATTGCCGTTTGCTTAACCAGGAAAATTTGGAGGAATGATTTATGATATTGACAGTGGATATTGGAAACTCTAATATTGTCATCGGTGGTGTGGAAGGGGAGCGTATCGTCTTTGAAGCACGGCTCCGTACCGAAGCCACAAAAACCTCAGACGAATACTGCATTGAGCTGAAGAGCCTACTGGATATTTACGGTATTTCCGCGGATTCCGTTGAAGGGTCTATCATCGCCTCTGTTGTGCCCCAGGTGCTCAATTCCTTCCAAACTGCTATTAAAAAGCTCACGGGAAAGCAGAGCCTCGTAGTTGGCCCCGGCTTAAAGACCGGATTGAACATTAAGATCGAAAATCCTGCCCAGACAGGTGCGGATCTGGTTGTCGGCTGTGTTGCAGCCCTGCGGGAGCATAAGCCGCCTATGATCGTTGTGGATATGGGTACTGCCACCACCATGGTGGTGCTGGATGAAAGCGGTGCCCTTGTGGGTGGTTGTATCTGCCCCGGTGTGAAAATTTCCATGGATGCACTGACAGAGCGTACTGCCTTGCTGCCCGGTCTGCAGCTGGATCAGCCCAAGCGTGCCATCGGAAGAAATACCATCGAATGTATGCGTAGCGGCATTATGATGGGAACAGCATGCATGGTGGACGGCATGATCGCCCGTATGGAAGAGGAACTGGGCTGCAAGACTACGGTGATTGCTACCGGCGGTATTGCAAAATTTGTGCTGCCCATGTGCAAAACACCTGTGATCTATGACAAGGATCTTCTGGTAAAGGGGCTTGCGGCTTTGTACCGGGACAATAAACGCAAATAATTTAGATAATTACCAACAGCACAAGCAGTGTGACGGCGATCCCCATACCGGAGGGTGCCACAAGAATCACATCTAAAATTTTGTGCAGAAGTTGACGGCGGCTGACGGAGTTGGGGAAAGGAACTACAGGACGGGCCATAAAGCCGGATTTGGTTGTGACAGCAGTTTTCATGGTATATACCTCCTTGTGTTTTGTGTAACTACAAAATACAATAGGTTCGGTCCTATATAACGGACTTTTTAATGCAATTTTTCTGCCGCTTGCAAATACGGACACACTGTGCTATAATACAGTAACTCGCCACGAAAGGAGGCTGTCTGCTAATGAAAGAATTTAAAAATAAGCTGTCAGCCTTCTGGCAGAAATCAGAACCCTTCCGCACCAAGACAGGGAAAGTCTTAAAGGGAATCGGCCGCTGGATCTATATTCTCCGGGGGCTGCTGCTGGCGATTCCTGTTGCGGTTGCTGCTATTTTGATGGCCATTGAAAGCAATAAGGTTTTGCCGGACAGAGTTGGACTTCTGATTCAGTCCACAGGTAGCTATCAATGGATGGTGGACAAGGAAACCGCGATCCTTGTACCGCTGATCGTTACGGCAGCTTGCTTGCTGATGATGTTCTGTTCCCGTAAAGTGGTGTATCCTTGGCTGATCAGCATTTTCTCT
>JAZNZG010000092.1:0-9469 GCA_045594825.1 Faecousia sp.
CCCGGCGTTGGATCGGCGCTTTCGCCCGGTGATGGTCCATGAGCCGGATCACGAAGCCACCATGGCGATCTTAAGGGGATTAAAGCCCGGCTTGGAGCGCCATCACCGGATCCGGATCTCCGAGGAGGCCATGAAGGAGGCGGTGCGGCTGTCGGTGCGGTACTTGCCGGACCTGTTTCTGCCGGATAAGGCCATCGACCTGCTGGATGAGGGTGCCGCCCATGCCCGCATGGAGGAGCTGTATGTCCACAAAACCGCTGCCCGGAAGGAACTGGAGCAGGAACTGCAGGAGGCGGTACGGGAGAGCCGGTACGAAAAGGCGGCACAGCTGCGGGACAGGATGCAGCGTTTGGCATCAAAGCCGGTACAGACCCACCGCAGCCGTGGAGTGTCCGGGGCAGATGTGGCATGGGCGGTATCGGAGCGGACCGGTATTCCCGTAGGTAGGCTGACGGCAGACCGGCGGGAGCGGATGCTCCGGCTGGAGGAGATACTGCAGGAGGATGTGATGGGTCAGCCCGATGCAGTCAAACAGGTGGCGGAAACGGTACGCCGGGGCTTGTCCGGTATCCGTGACAGCAACCGCCCTGTGGCGGGGCTGCTGCTCACCGGCCCCACAGGCGTGGGAAAAACGGAGCTGTGCCGGGCTTTGTCCAAAGAGCTTTACGGCAGTGTGGAGTCCATGATCCGTTTGGATATGACAGAATATATGGAAAAGCAGTCCGTAGCCCGGCTCATCGGTGCTCCTCCCGGCTATGTAGGCTACGAGGAGGGTGGCAAGCTAACGGAAACGGTACGCCGCCGTCCCTATTGCCTGGTACTGCTGGATGAGCTGGAAAAGGCACACCCGGATGTGGTGGGTATCCTGCTGCAAATACTGGAAGAGGGCCAGCTGACAGATTCCACAGGCAGAAGAGTCAGCTTCAAAAACGCCGTGGTGGTGATGACTTCCAATGTGGGAGGACAGCTCCGCTCCGATGGCCTGGGCTTTCAGCCTACCGGCAGAGAAGGGCAGACCCGAAAGGCTTTGGAGCAGCACTTCACACCGGAGTTTTTGGGACGGCTGGATGCTGTGGTGCAGTTTCGTCCTTTGGACAGTGCCGCCATGGAAGCCATCGCGGAAAAATACCTGGAGCAGCTGCGGCAACGCACCGGGGAAATGGGGATCCAGCTTCTTCTGCCGGAGGAGCTTGCCCGGGAGCTTGCCGCTGCCGGAACAGGGCAGGGTGGAGCAAGACACCTCCGCCGCCTGGTGCAGGAACGGGTGGAGGGACCGCTGGCGGTGTATCTGCTCCGGTGCAGCAAAAAGCCTGCCCGGCTCCGGGGCAGGCTGGAAAACGGCCAGGTATCCTTTTCCTCATGAAAAGTCCCCTGCCGCACAGGCAGGGGACAGCTCTTATATATGAGATCAGGCCTCCAGATTGATGCCGGTCTCCTTGTTGAATACATGACAGTTGTGACCCTTGAACTGGAAGAAAACGTCCTTGCCGCTCTTGAGTTCGGCCACTTCCGCACCGGTCATATCCATGGTAGAAACGATGATGATCACATCCTGACCCATTGCGTTGACATGCAGATGGACAGACGAACCCATCATTTCAGAAACATCCACGCTGGCCTTCAAGCCGTTGTCACCCAAGAGGATGTGTTCGGGGCGGACACCCAGTCTGATTTCCTGCTCGGCAACATTGTTGGCAGAGAGCTTTTCCTGCTTTTCCTGGGACAGGACTACGGTATAGCCGTTCAGCTCCACAGCGTACTGACCGTCAACCTTCACCAGCTTGGCATCAAACATGTTCATCTTGGGAGAACCGATGAATTCAGCAACGAACAGGTTGTAGGGGTGGTTGAACACTTCCTGAGGTGTGCCGATCTGCTGGATAAAGCCGTCCTTCATGATGACGATACGGTCGCCCAGGGTCATAGCCTCGGTCTGGTCGTGGGTAACATAAATAAAGGTGGTCTGAATTTTCTCACGCAGCTTGATGATCTCGGCACGCATCTGGTTACGCAGCTTGGCGTCCAGGTTGGAAAGCGGCTCGTCCATCAAAAGGACCTTGGGATCACGGACGATGGCACGGCCGATGGCCACACGCTGACGCTGACCGCCGGACAGAGCCTTGGGCTTGCGGTTTAAGTACTGGGTGATGTCCAGGATCTCGGCAGCTTCTTTAACCTTCTTGTCGATCTCAGCCTTGGGAAGCTTGCGGAGCTTCAAAGCAAAGGCAATGTTGTCATAAACGGTCATGTGGGGGTACAGAGCATAGTTCTGGAAAACCATGGCGATGTCACGATCCTTGGGAGCAACATCGTTGACCAGAGTGCCGTCGATGAACAGTTCGCCCTCGGTGATCTCTTCCAGACCGGCGACCATGCGAAGAGTGGTGGACTTACCGCAGCCGGAGGGACCGACCAGAACGATGAATTCCTTATCAGCGATCTCCAGGTTAAATTCCTGCACAGCCACGACGCCTTGCTCGGTGATCTGCAGGTTGACCTTCTTCTCTTCGGGCGCTTCACCCTTCTTGGGCTTTTTCTTCTTGGTTTCTTCTGCGTGGGGGTAGATCTTTTTTACGTTTTTCAGAATGACACTTGCCATACATACCGACTCTAAGCATATCCAATCCTGGCGTATGCCCTCGCTGTCTGCAGAGCGGAACCACAGACGCATTACGACAGGTCTCCACACTGTCGCACCGTGAGTCAAACGGGGTTAACATTTCCTCCTTTTTTGATATACAACGCCTATATGGTGGAGTAGAACGCCATATACCGAGATAATATCATTATAGCATGGGAAAGTCAAAAAACACAATGGTGGTATATGCATAGTTTTTTCCGGTCTTTTTTGGCGAAATTGCCATATAACAGGTGAAACCAGGTAAAAGGTTTTTGAAAAAATTTGCAGGACGGGAAGGGGAAAATGAAACATCTTGAAATCGTTTCCAAAGCAAAGAAGGGTAGGAAATATATTATTTTAAACGGGTAAGTGTTAGAAATGCACAAAAATAGAGGTGGAAAATTATACAAAAAATAGAAAATCCGGAATTTTAAAAGAACTTGTTGCAAAACGGAAAATGGTGGAGTATGATTTATCTCGAGGAAACGTTGGAATCGTTTCCATTTTAATCCACCGGACAAAGTCCGAAAATCATTAGGAGGAAAACAAAATGAAAAAGCTGATTGCTCTGCTGCTGGTTCTGGTCATGGTTATTGGCCTGCTGGCAGGCTGCGGCAGCAAGGATGAGCCCTCCGTCTACTGGCTGAACTTCAAGCCCGAGTCTGACGAAGCTCTGAAGGAAATTGCTGCTCTGTACACCAATGAGACCGGTATCCCCGTAGAGATCGTTACCGCTGCTTCCGGCACCTACAACGAGACCCTGACCGCTGAGATGGACAAGGAAAATGCTCCCACCATCTTCGTCGTTGGTAACGCTGCTGCCGTTGACACCTGGGGCGAGTACTGCCTGGATCTGTCCGGCACCGCTATCGAAGCTGAGCTGAACACCGACGCATACAAGCTGTATGACGACGAGGGCAAGCTGTGCTCCATCGGCTACTGCTACGAGTGCTACGGCATCATCGTCAACACCGAGCTGCTGCAGAAGGCCGGCTACGCTGCTGACTACATCACCAACTTCGCAACCCTGAAGGAAGTCGCTGAAGACGTTCACGCTCGTGCTGCTGAACTGGGCTTTGACGCTTTCTCCTCCGCCGGCATGGACGACAGCTCCTCCTGGCGTTTCACTGGCCACCTGATCAACCTGGAGTACTACTATGAGTCCGTTGATGCTCCCGATGCATGGACCGAGTGCCCCGCTGAGCTGACCGGTGCTTACATGGACAACTACAAGGCTCTGTACGACCTGATCGTTGAGAACTCCCTGACTGACCGTGCAGAACTGGCAAACGGCGGCTTTGACGCCAATGCTGAGTTCGCAAACGGCGAGGCTCTGTTCTATGTCAACGGTAACTGGGAGTGGTCCAGCCTGGCCGAAAAGGGCATGGCTGCTGAGAACCTGACCATGATCCCCTACTACTGTGGTGTCGCTGGCGAAGAGAAGGCCGGTCTGAACTGCGGTACCGAGAACTACTGGGCCATCAATGCTGAGGCTTCCGAGGCTGACATCGAGGCTACCATGGACTTCCTGACCTGGCTGGTTTCCGATCCCGAAGCTTCCGCTCTGGCTGTTGGCACCTTCGGCGTTATGCCCTACACCAACGCTGTTGAGTCCACCAACCCCTTCCTGGCACAGGCTAACGCATACCTGGGCGACGGCTGCTACAACCTGTGGTGGGCAACCAACTATCAGCCCAATGTTGACGCATACCGTGCTGCTGCTGTTTCCGCTCTGAACGCATACAACGCTGATCCCTCCGATGCTAACTGGGAGCAGGTTGTCACCGCTTTCATTGACGGCTGGGCTGTTCAGTATCAGGCTGCCAATGGCTAATTGCTGATTTACCCAACAAGTTACAGCGGGGCGAGCTTAACGCTCGCCCCGCATTTTATATCATGGCAAGGGCCGCAGAGGCCTGAGCTGTGTCCTTAATGAAAATGACCTGCGGGGGTTGATACCAATATGAAAAAGAAAACACAGGCTGTAAGGGGCGGTACCATGCTCAGCCGCTCCATCCGGAAATGGGCACCGCTTTTCCTGTGGCCCACATTTGCGGCTTTCTGCATTGGCTTTGTGTGGCCTTTTATTCAGGGTTTGTTCCTGTCCTTTACTCAGTTCAAGACCACCAGCAAGTGGACCTGGACGGGCTTTGAAAACTACATCAAGGCATTCCAGGACGAAAGTTTCCGGTATTCCTTCGGCTATACCGCACTATATGCACTGGTGTCTCTGGTGCTGATCAATGTGCTTGCTTTCCTTATCGCTTATGCACTGACCCAAAAGATCAAAGGCACCAATCTGTTCCGCACCGTGTTCTTTATGCCCAACCTCATCGGCGGTATTGTCCTGGGCTACATTTGGAGCATGATCTTTGACGGCGTGCTGGGTGCATACGGCAAGTCCATCCTTACCGACAGCACCTGGGGTTTTTGGGGCCTGATCATACTCATGTGCTGGCAGCAGATCGGCTATATGATGATTATATACATCGCCGGCCTGCAGGCAGTGCCGGGAGAACTGATGGAGGCTGCCCGTATTGACGGTGCCAGCGGCTGGCAGACCCTGTTCCGGGTCACCATCCCCAATGTGATGCCCTCCATCACCATCTGCATGTTCCTGAGCCTGACCAACGGCTTCAAGCTCTTTGACCAGAACCTGGCTCTTACCGGCGGTCTGCCTTATATTATCAACCCCGACGGTACCACCGTGCATACAACGGAAATGCTGGCCCTGAATATTTACAACACCTTCTACGGTCAGAATGTCAACTCCCGGGGTATGGCTCAGGCAAAGGCTGTCCTGTTCTTCATTCTGGTGGCAGCCATCGGTCTGCTCCAGCTCACATCCACCCGTAAGAAGGAGGTGCAGCAGTAATGAAAATTAAAAACGATCTGCGTACCCAAAAGCGGGGCAGAGCCATGGTGACCGTTCTGTTTTCCCTGGTGAGTATCGCCTACGTATTCCCGGTGTTTATGGTGCTGCTGAACTCCTTTAAGGGCAACACCTTTGTCAAGACTGAGACCTTCGCCTGGCTCACCGAGGAAAGCTTTGTGGGGTTTGAAAACTTCGTTAAGGGTATGACCTTTGGCGGTTATCCCTTCTGGAAATCCGTACTGTACAGTACCGTCATTACTCTGTTGTCCACCGCTTTGATTTTAATCGGCACTTCCATGGCTGCATGGTTCATCTCCCGTGTGGATTCTGTGTTCTGCCGTGCTGTGTACTACACCTGCGTGTTTTCCATGGTGGTTCCCTTCCAGATGGTCATGTTCACCCTGTCCAAGACTGCGGATGTACTGAATCTGGACACACCCTGGACCATACCCGTCATTTACCTGGGCTTTGGTGCGGGCCTTGCGGTATTTATGTTTGTAGGCTTTGTCAAGAGCATTCCCATACAGATCGAGGAAGCCGCAGCCATTGACGGTTGCAGCCCTGTACGGACATACTTCAGCGTGGTCCTGCCCATGATGAAGCCCACTATGATCTCCGTAGCTATTTTGGAGATCATGTGGGTATGGAACGACTACCTGCTGCCTTACCTGGTACTGGACCGCACCAAGTATATGACCATTCCCATCCACATTCAGTATCTGAAGGGCAGCTACGGCACCGTAGACCTGGGTGCTACTATGGCATTGATCCTTTTGAGCATCATCCCCATCATCATTTTCTACCTGACCTGCCAGAAGCACATCATCAAGGGTGTGGCTGCCGGTGCGGTCAAGGGCTGATTTACAAAAATTCTTTTTGAAGGAGGTGTACCTATGACCATCAAAGACCTGGCGGAAAAGACCGGCTACGGTGTTGCCACGGTTTCCCGTGTACTGAACAACCATCCCAATGTCAGCGAAAAGACCAGACGGATCATTTTGCAGGCAGTGGAGGAGAGCGGCTTTCAGATCAACGACAATGCCCGGCAGCTGAAGCAGCAGCATGCCACATCCATTCTTGTGGTGGTAAAGGGTACCTCCAACGAAATGTTCAGTGAGCTTGTGGAATCCATCCAGTCTTTGATTGCCCAGACCAGCTACCCGCTGATGGTGGACTACATGGACGAGGACGGCAACGAGGTGCTGCGGGCAATCCGGCTGTGCCGTGAAAAGAAGCCTTTGGGCATCCTGTTCCTGGGAGGCAACAGCCAGAACTTCCAGCGTGACTTCTATAAGATCGATATTCCCTGTGTGCTGGTATCCAACGATGCCTCGGCACATCCTTTTGAAAACCTGTCCAGCGTTTCCACAGATGACCGGCAGGCTGCCCGCTGTGCCATGGACTTCCTTATCGCATTGGGTCACCGCAGGTTTGCCATCGTTGGCGGCGACCGGGAGGTTTCTGACACCAGCCGGCTCCGTTACCAGGGCTGTTTGCAGTCCCTACGGGACCATAATATTGATTTTGACGAGGAGCTGGATTATCAAGGTGTTCGGTATTCCTACCGGGACGGTTACGATGCCACCAACAAGCTGCTCAGCGAAGGACGGAAATTCACCGCCCTGTTTGCGGCGGCAGATGTAATGGCCATTGGAGCTATCCGTGCCTTGCGGGACCACGGCCTGCGGGTGCCGGAGGATGTGTCCGTTGTAGGCTTTGACGGCCTGCCCCTGGGCTCTTTCCTGGTGCCCCAGCTCAGTACGGTGGCTCAGTCTGTGGACCTGATGGCTCGCCGCAGCGTGGAGATCCTGCTCAACTGCATTGAAGAAGGCGGCTCTGCCCGGCATGAGACCGTTCCCTTTACCATGTGTCGCCGGGAAAGCACACGCCGTTTGGCGGATACCTGATAGAGAAGGTTAATTATGAGAAAAAGCGGTATACTGATGCATATTACCTCGCTGCCCAACGCCTACGGCATCGGCAGCATGGGCAAGTGTGCTTATGACTTTGTGGATTTTTTGCAGGCGGCAGGCCAGTCCTACTGGCAGATCCTGCCCCTGAGTCCCACAGGCTACGGTGATTCTCCCTACCAGGCCTTTTCCACCTTTGCAGGCAATCATTACCTGATCGACCTAGAACTGCTGATGGAAGAGGGTCTGCTGACTGCGGAGGAAGCAGCTTCCTTCTGCTGGGGCAATGACCCGGAGCGTGTGGATTTCGGCAGCATGTACAACGGCCGTACCAAGCTGCTGCGGAAAGCCTTTACCCGGTTCCTGCCGGAGGAGGCATACAATCTGTTCGTGGCAGAGAATGAAAGCTGGCTGGAGGACTACGCCCTGTTCATGGCACTGAAGGAACGCTTTCACGGCCAACCCTGGCAGGAATGGACCTTAAGCATTATGATGCGTCTGCCTGGGATCCTGGAGACCTGCCGTGAAGAGATGGATGAGGACATCCGGTTCCAGTATTTCCTGCAGTACCAGTTTTTCCGTCAGTGGAAGGCACTGCGTAGCTATGCCAACGAAAGGGGCATAAAGATCATCGGTGATGTGCCCATTTATGTGCTATTGGATTGTGCGGATGTTTGGGCCAATCCACTAATGTACTAGTTGGACGGGAACTGCCGGCCTGTAAAGGTGGCGGGTTGTCCGCCGGACTCCTTTAATGCCGATGGCCAGCTGTGGGGTAATCCTCTGTACAACTGGGAAGATATGAAGCAGAACGGTTACAGCTGGTGGATCCGCCGGCTGAAAGCCGCACAAAAAATGTACGATGTGGTACGGTTCGACCATTTCCGCGGCTTTGAAAGCTACTGGGCCATTCCTTACGGCCGGCCTGCCGCAGACGGTGGCTGGGAAAAGGGGCCGGGTATGGACTTCATCCGCGGGGTGCAGCAGGAGCTGCCGGAGCTGGGCGTGATCGCTGAGGACCTGGGCTATGTGACGCCTCAGGTGCATCAGCTTTTGCAGGAATCCGGCTATCCCGGCATGAAGGTGCTGCAGTTTGCCTTTGACTCCCGTGAGGAGGGGGACTATCTGCCCCACTCATATCCTGTCAATTCGGTGTGCTATACTGGCACCCATGACAATCTGACTATGGTCCAGTGGTTTGCAGAGGCGTCTGTTCAGGATAGGGCAGCAGCAAAGGCCTACTTGGGCCTGAATGAGGAAGAGGGTTTCGTAAAAGGTATGATCCGGGGCTGCATGAGCTCTGCCAGCCGGCTGTGCGTGGTACTGATGCAGGACTACCTGGAGCTGGACGGCAGTGCCCGGATGAATTTCCCCGGCACACTCTCCGGAAAGAACTGGACCTGGCGTGCAAAGCCGGACTTCATTACGGAAGAGCTGACAAACCGTATTTTGGAAACCACCATTCGTTACGGAAGAAAATAGTATTCAAACGGGAGGCCGCCGGCCTCCCGTTTTCCTGTACAGGGGATTGCGTTTTTCGGCCTGGTGTGCTATACTGTTCATCAGTTGAACGGAAGAAGGCATACACATGGAATACAACGATGTTTACGACAAGGACAGACACCCCACCGGCAGAGTGCATCTGCGGGGTACACCCTGGAGAAAAGGGGAGTACGGCCTGGTGGTGTGTGTCTGGGTCTACGACGGAAAGGGGAAGCTGCTGCTGACCCGGCGGGCTCCGGAAAAATCCTATCCCGGGACCTGGGAAAATTCCGGCGGTGCCGCCAAGGCAGGGGAGACCAGCCTGGAGGCCATCGTCCGGGAGCTGCGTGAGGAAACGGGTATCGCGGCCGCACCGGAGGAATTTGAACTGCTGGCTTCCGGCCGTGACCGGTACAACCACTACGACTACTACTGCATCCACAGGGACATACCCATTGAGGACATCCGTCTGCTGCCCGGTGAGACCGACGATGCGGCCTGGCTGACCTTTGAAGAAGTCCACCGGCTGGTGGAGGAGAAGAAGATCTGCAAGGTGATCGCAGGTCAGTTCCTGCGACAGGA
>JAZNZG010000093.1:0-3830 GCA_045594825.1 Faecousia sp.
CCCAGATCCGGCTGGCATTGAATGAGCCGCTGGCAAAACACACCTCCTTCCGCATTGGCGGAAACGCGGAGGTGATGGCCTTCCCCGGAAATGCGGAGGAGCTGGCGGCACTTTTGAAAACGTCCGCTTTATTGGACACAAAATATACTATTTTAGGTGCGGGAACCAATGTGCTGGCCCCTGATGAAGGGGTGAAGGGACTGGTGATCTGCCTGAAGGACGGCCTGGAGGGAATGGAGCAGATCGGCGAGACCTCCATCAGCGTGGGTGCCGGTATCAGCATGTCCCGTGCGGCTGTGTTTGCTGCTTCCCTGGGTCTTTCCGGTTTGGAATTTGCCCATGGCATTCCCGGTACGGTGGGCGGTGGCGTATATATGAACGCCGGTGCCTATGGTGGGGAGATCTGCCAAGTCTGCAAGAGCGTGGATGTAATGCTCCCGGATGGGCAAATAAAGACATTTACCGCAGAGCAGATGCAGTTTTCCTATCGCCACAGCCGTCTTGAGGAGGAAGAGGCTATTGTGCTGCGAGCGGTGTTCTCTTTAGAGAAAAAACCGCAGGAAGAGATCCGCGGCAAGATGCAGGAATTGATGTCCCGTCGTAAAACCAGCCAGCCTTTGGATATGCCCTCTGCCGGCTCTACATTTAAGCGGCCTGTGGGCGGCTATGCTGCAGCGTTGATCGATCAGTCCGGGCTGAAAGGCTTCCGGGTAGGCGGTGCCGCCGTTTCTGAAAAGCATGCCGGCTTTGTTGTTAATCTGGGAGGTGCTACCGCTGCCGATGTACAATCGCTGATGGCACAAGTAACCAAAAAGGTATATGAAGACTCAGGTATCCGTTTGGAGCCGGAAGTAAGACTTTGGTAAACTTTGAAGGAGGGGACAGGTATGATTTCTTTTTCCGCCAATGCCAAGGCAGAGATCTGCCGTAATATTCCCTCCAAGCGTTGCTGTACCTTAGCGGCTTGCTTCGGTATTCTGCTGTTCTGTAACAGCTTTGGTGCTGATGGCATCCGTATTATTACCGAAAGCCGGGAATTTGCCCAACTGCTGCCCAAGCTGTTTAAAAAGGCTTTCAATTTATCCTTTGATATTCAGCCGGAGGAGGGAAGTGTGGGAAAACTGAACTTCCAGATCACAGATCCCGAAAAGATCCATACGATCATGACATCCTTCGGCTTTGACCCTGCAGATACACTTTCGGTGCATATCAATCTCCCTGTTGTGGAAGAGGATTGCTGCAAGGCTTCTTTCCTGCGTGGTGCTTTTTTGGCAGGCGGCTCTGTTACCGACCCTGAGAAAGGCTACCACCTGGAACTGACCACGACCCATCACAGCGTTGCCCGCGAGGGATACATGCTGATGCATGAGGTTATGGAGTTTTATCCCAAATCCGCCAAGCGGGGCGGAGGCCAGGTGCTTTATCTGAAACAGAGCGATCTGATCTCTGATTGTCTCATATACCTGGGTGCCCCAATTGCCGCCATGGGTATTATCGAGACGCGGATGGAAAAGGATCTCAATAACAAAGTCAACCGCCGCTGCAACTGTGACGATGCCAACACCTCTAAGGTGGTGGAGGCGGCTCAGGAGCAGCTGGCTGCCCTGCGTGTCCTGCACGCAAAGGGAATTTATGAACACCTGCCTGCGAAGCTGTTGCAGGCGGCAAGAGCCAGGGAAGAAAACCCTGAAGCATCCTTAACAGAACTGGCTGCAATGATGGAACCGCCCATTACCAAACCGGCCATGAACCACCGACTGAAAAAGCTGATGGAAATGGCCCAGGAGAAATAGATTATGAGTTTTGTACATTTGCATCTGCACACGGAATACAGTCTTTTGGACGGTGCCTGCCGTATTCGTGACCTGATGGAACGGGTCAAAGAGGTGGGGCAGAGTGCTGTTGCCATTACCGACCACGGCGTGATGTACGGCTGTATTGATTTCTATAAAGCTGCGAAGGCTGCCGGGGTAAAACCCATTATCGGCTGTGAGGTCTATGTTGCCCGGCGTACCATGGCTGACCGTACCCATGGCATCGATAACGACCCGTATCACCTTGTTCTTCTGTGTAAGGATCGTACCGGTTATGAAAATCTCTGCCTACTGGTGTCTGAAGCGTATATCCATGGCTTCTACGGCAGACCCCGTGTGGACCTGGAGTTGCTGCGAAAGCATCATGAGGGCTTGATCGCCACATCTGCCTGCCTGGCAGGTGCGATCCCGGAGCTGCTGATGGAAGACCGTTATGAAGAGGCTAAAGCCTATGCCCTGGAGCTTTCGGATATATTCGGGCCGGAGCATTTTTACCTGGAGCTGCAGGATCACGGTATTCCGGAGCAGACCCCTGTCAACCAGGGGATCATGCGGCTTTCCCGTGAGACCGGACTGCCTATGATCGTTTCCAACGATGTCCACTATAACCGCCGTGAGGATGCCCAAATGCAGGATGTGCTGCTGTGCATCCAGACCGGCAAGACGGTGGATGACCCCAATCGCATGAAATTCCAAACCGAGGAATTTTACATCAAGAGCGAAGAACAGATGCGGGAGCTGTTCCCTAACTGCGATGAAGCATTTGAAAATACTGTTAAGATCGCAGACCGCTGCAACCTTGAGTTTGAGTTCCACCAGTATCATCTGCCTTCCTTCCCGGTACCGGAGGGCTACACCAATGAAGAATACTTCCGTAAAGTCTGTATGGATGGCTTCCGGGAACGGTATACCGATCCTCCGGAAAGCTACCGGGAGCGGCTGGAATATGAGATCGGTGTTATCAGCCGCATGGGCTATGTAAACTATTTTCTGATCGTTTGGGACTTCATCCGCTTTGCCAAAGAGTCCGGTATTCCTGTTGGCCCGGGCCGTGGCTCCGGAGCTGCCTCTATTGTTGCATACTGCATGCATATCACGGAAGTGGAACCTATGAAGTACGCACTGATCTTTGAACGGTTCCTGAATCCGGAACGCGTCAGTATGCCGGACTTTGATACGGACTTCTGCCAGGAACGCCGGGGCGAGGTCATCGACTATGTTATGAAAAAGTACGGTGCCGACCATGTGGCTCAGATCGCCACCTTCGGCACAATGGCTGCCCGGGGTGCTATCCGTGATGTGGGCAGGGTTTTGAATTTTACTTATGCAGAAACCGATGTGGTCGCCAAACTGGTACCCACTATGCCCTTGCATATCACCCTTAAGGAAGCACTGAATGTATCTCCCAAGCTTAAGGAGATGTATGATGCCGATGAGCGTACAAAGCTGCTCATCGACACCGCCATGAGCTTGGAAGGCATGCCCCGCAATACTTCTACCCATGCGGCCGGTGTTGTGATCACTGCAGAGCCGGTGTACACCTATGTACCGCTGTCCAAAAATGACGACACCATCGTGACCCAGTACACCATGACTACCATCGAAGAACTGGGTCTGTTAATAATGGACTTTTTGGGTCTTCGCAATCTGACGGTGATCGAGGACGCCCAGCAGCAGATCCGTAAACACCACCCAGACTTCGATATTGACAAAGTCCCCGATAACGATCCCGCCACCTTTGCCATGCTGGCTGAGGGCAAGACCCAGGGTGTATTCCAGCTGGAATCTGCAGGCATTACGGCGGTTTGTACCAATATGAAGCCCACCTCCATTGAAGACATGACGGCTATTGTAGCACTTTACCGTCCCGGTCCCATGGACTCCATCCCCACCTTTATTGCCAATAAACAGGACCACAGAAAGATTACCTACAAAACCCCACTGCTACAACCCATCCTGCAGGTCACCTACGGCTGTATCGTCTACCAGGAGCAGGTCATTGAGATATTCCGCTCC
>JAZNZG010000094.1:0-6924 GCA_045594825.1 Faecousia sp.
GAATGGTCGCTATAGCAAAGCAGCATAAGGCCAATCCCAAAGGTATGCAGATCCAGTCACCATAGACCATGGAAAAAGCCTGGGCAGTCAGTGTCATGCCAGTATCCACGCCATAAGCAACGGGAGTACCGCTGCACAGGATCACAAGAGCAGTCATGGTGCATATCACTATGGTGTCCAAAAAAACTTCCATGATGCCCATAAGTCCCTGTTCCGCCGGCTCCTTTACATCCGCAGCCCCATGGGCAATGGCTGCCGTGCCCATCCCAGCTTCATTGGTAAAGACACCTCTGGCGGCTCCGACACGCAGGGCTGTAAATGCAGAGCCGATCACACCACCGGTTACACTTTTGGGAGAAAACGCTCCTGTAAAAATGGCTGAAAATGCACCGGGGATCGCTTTTGCCCTCAGACACAACACACCAACACACAGCAATATATAAAACACCGCAGCAGCAGGAACAAGTCGTTCTGCAATTGATGCGATCCGTTTTGCTCCACCCAACAGCATCACAGCAATCAAAATCGCCAAAGCCGTACCCATCACTACATTTCCCAAACGGGACTCATTACCACCAAGAGCAGTTACAGCACTGTTGATGCCGTTGATCACAGCATTTGTTTGGGTGGCGTTTCCTACCCCAAAGGCAGCAACAACGCCAAAAAAACAATATATGGTTGCCAACCAGGACCAGTTCTTTCCCATGCCTCCGGTAATGATATACATCGGGCCACCGATCCGTTCCCCTCTACTGTTACGCGTGCGGTACCGAACAGCCAGCAGTGCCTCTGCATATTTCGTCACCATACCGAGAAGGCCACAGATCCACATCCAAAAAACAGAGCCAGGGCCGCCAATCGCAATGGCTCCCGCAACACCTGCAAGGTTACCCGTTCCAACGGTTGCGGCAAGGGCCGTACATAATGCCTGATAAGAAGACACTCCATCAGCAGAGGATTTCCCTCCGCGAATGCGGCTCCAAAACATCCTTAATGCCCTTGGAAAAAGGGTGATCTGTGCACAGCCTGTACGCAGCGACAGGTAGATGCCAACACCGATGATCAGTACCAGTGCAGGCACTCCCCATACAAAACGATTTATGCCTTCTAATATATCAACCATTTTTATACCCCATATGTTATCACTCCTATGTCAATATTGCAAGAAAAAAGTAATGTCAAAATGAAAAGCAGTCTTCCATTCAGAAGACTGCTTTCGTATTATTCCCATTTTTCCCAAACTTCAGGGCAATAGCCTACCGTTACCTGTTTGCCGTTACGGACCACCGGTGTTCGCATCAGCTTGGGATCATCAAACACCTTATCCTCCTTGGATACTGCATCGTCCATGTACTTCATCAGCGTGATCTGCGGATCCTTGGAATCCCAGTCGATCAGCTGATCGATACCACCGATCCCCCGTAGAACTGCATCGAATTCCTTTCCGGAAAAGCCAAACCGCAGCAGGTCCACATACTGATATTTGATACGCCGTTCCTTGAAGTAACGTTCTGCTTTCTTTGTATCAAAGCATTTGCTTTTACCAAAAATCTGAATGTTCAATAGTTGACCTCCATTAAACACAGTCCGCAGGCAGGTATTAATTCACCTGCCCGGGCACGTTCTGCTCCAAAAAGATCCTGTATAGATTCCGCTTGACGCTCTCCCCTGCCGATCTCCAAAAGTGTACCAACCATTATGCGTACCATATGATGCAGGAATCCGTTGCCCGTTACAGTGAACACAATCTCCTCACCTGTTCTTTCAATATGGAAACTTTGTATATGCCGAACAGTTGATTTTTTCATGTGCTTGTTGGCACAAAATGCAGAAAAATCATGTTGTCCCAAATAGTATTCCGCACCCTTCTGCATCTGATCCAGGTCCAGCGGTCTGGGGTCGATATATACAAATTTTCGATCAAATACACATGGTGTCTCGCTGTTCCACAGGCGGTAACAGTAGGTTTTAGTCTTTGCATTCAGCCGGGCATGAAACCGTTCAGACACATCCTTACAGGAATATATGCCGATGTCCTCCGGCAGATACCTGCGAAGCTGTGAAAGGATCTCAGATGATTTCATCGTACTGCTGCAATGAAAATTGGCTACCTGATGCCTTGCATGGGTACCTGCATCCGTACGGCCACTGCCGATGATCTCAATGGGTTCACCGAGGATACGGGTCAGTGCCGTCTCCAACTTTCCCTGTATAGTGTTGTCAGTTCCCGGCAAACGCTGCCAGCCACGGTAACGCGTACCCTCATAGCACACATCGAGCCGCAGATTCCGCATACTCCATCAATTCCTCTCTTACTTCCCGCTCTGTATCGGCAGAAAACAGGAATTTTCCATTGGGGTCATATACTTGAATATGCCCTCGAACATACTGCATAGAATACATAGCATTACCTCCTTTGAGTTTCTGCCTGTATTCTATCGGATAATTGGTCCAATAAGACGGACCTTAAGTTCAGCCAATCACTTCGTAGCCTGCTTCGGTGATTGCCTTCTTCAGAGCCTCAACAGAAGCGTCACCGGTGACTGTGACATTCTTCTCCTGCAGATCCACAACGGCGTCCACAGTACCGGCAACAGCCTTACATACTGCTTCCACCCGTGCCTTACAATGGGGGCACATCATACCTTCGACTTTGATTACAGTTTCCATGACAATTTCCTCCTTGATTACTTCCGGGGTTATGTTATTTTCCAACTGATATTTTGGTTTAAATATTCTCAGCCGCAGTGCATTTGTAACAACAAATACAGAGCTCAAGCTCATGGCAGCCGCACCGATCATTGGGCTGAGCTGGATGCCAAACGCGGGATAAAGGACACCGGCTGCGATGGGGATGCCCAGGCAGTTATAGAAAAACGCCCAAAACAGATTCTGACGGATATTACGGATGGTAGCCTTGCTCAATTCAAATGCGTTGGATACGCCAATGAGAGAATTATTCATCAGCACCACATTTGCAGATTCGATTGCAATATCCGTTCCGGCTCCAATGGCCATACCTACATCTGCTGTTACAAGAGCTGGGGCATCGTTTATACCGTCGCCTACCATCATAACATTATGGCCGTCATCCTGGAGCTTTCTGATGGCTCCGGCCTTATCGCCGGGCAGAACATCGGAAATGACCTGTTCAATTCCCGCCTTAGCTGCGATGGCTTCTGCAGTCGTACGGTTATCTCCGGTCAGCATCACCACACGAAGTCCCTGATCCTGCATTGCCTTAACGGCATCCAAAGAATCCGGTTTCAAGACATCTGCTGCTGCAATTGCCCCCAGGAACGCTCCCTCTTCTGATGCAAAATAAAGCGGGGTTTTACCTTCTGTTGTTAAATCATCGTATGCCGGTACGGACAAACCCAGCTCTTCCATCAGTCGCCGGTTGCCGCCGTAATACTTAGCACCATCGATTATACCGCAAACGCCCCGACCGGGCAAGGTTTGAAAGTCCTCACATGGCGTATATGCGGCGTTTTCATTTTTCTCAATAATTGCCTTGGCAAAAGGATGCTCCGACTGTGCCTCCAGCGATGCCGCCACAGCCATCAAATGTTGCTCGTCGGCAACAGCAATAATATCTGTAACAGCAGGCTTTCCGGTTGTAAGAGTACCTGTTTTATCCAGCACAACGGTATTGACTTTATGGAGGTTTTCCAGGGCCTCTGCATTCTTAAAAAGCACGCCCATACCGGCACCTCTGCCGGTACCAACCATAATGGCTACCGGGGTAGCAAGGCCCAGTGCACAGGGACAGGAAATGACCAGAACGGAAATAGCAGTTGTCAGTGCAAAGGAAAGGGTTTGTCCTGCGATCATCCACACAACGAATGCTAAGAAAGCAATAGTCATAACCACCGGAACAAATATGCCAGCGATCTTGTCCGCCAGACGGGCAATGGGAGCTTTGGAGCCACCGGCTTCTTCCACCATCCGGATCACCTGGGCAAGGGTGGTATCTTGGCCGATTTTGTCAGCTCGAATTTCAAGGTAGCCCTCCGTATTGATGGTTGCGGCAGAAACCGTGTCACCCTCTACCTTTTCCACAGGTACGCTCTCGCCGGTAAGGGCACTTTGATCCACAGATCCTCTTCCGGTAAGCACTGTTCCATCCACAGGAATGCTGCCGCCGGAGCGAACGATGACCACATCACCTATCACCACATCTTCAACGGGCAGTGTAAGCTCAACGCCTTTTCTGCGGACAGTGGCTGTTTTTGGACTCAGGTCCATGAGCTGACGGATGGCATCACCTGTCTTGCCCTTCGCCCTTGTTTCCAGGAATTTTCCAAGGGTAATCAAGGTCAGGATCCTCGCCGCGGATTCAAAATACAAATTCTCGCTGAATTGTTTTACCGTTTCCCAGTCGCCGTTGCCCATGGCGTAGCTCATACTGAAAAGTGCTGCAATGCCGTAGATCAATGCTGCACCGGACCCCACAGCAATCAGAGAGTCCATGTTGGGGCTACGGTGCCAAAGAGCCTTCAAGCCTCTTGTGTAATATACGCGATTCAAATATACCGGGGGCAGTGTGAGGAACAATTGTAACAAAGCCGCAACAACGGCATTTTCTGTTCCGTGATACCAGTGGGGCACAGGAAGACCGATCATATGCCCCATAGTAAAGTACATCAGCACTATAAGGCTGATGGCAGAGCCAATGATCCGTTTCTTCATAGTACTCAGTTGTGCATCTGGGGCAGGTGCTTCCTTCAGTTTTTCTGCACCGTAAAGGCTTGCGTCATAGCCTGCAGCCTGTACCGCTGTAATTATCTTTGGGGTTACATCACTGCTTTCTGCAGTAACAAGCATCGTGCCGGCCAAAAGATTTACTTCTGCCTTCTCCACGCCGGGCACCTGGCTACTGACCTTTTCTACACGTGCAGAACACGCCGCACAGGTCATTCCGGTAACCTGAAATTTAATTTCCATAACATCACTTCTTTCGTCGGAATTGACAAGTATATTCTTCTATGCTATCATTTTATCATACGATTTTCAAAAAACAAGTATGTACATTTTAGTGCCATACTACCCTTTTTGATACCTAGGAGGTGGGTACATGAAAACCAATGACCGCTGTCCGGTGGAAGCCACGCTGGAACTGATTGGCGGTAAGTACAAAGCCCTGATCCTTTGGCACTTGTCTGAGCGGGAGCTTCGCTTTTCCGAGTTGAAAAAGCATTTGGCTACAGCAACGCCCAAAATGCTGACACAGCAGCTACGGGAATTGGAGAATCAGCGTTTGATCCATCGGGAAATCTACCCTGTGATTCCGCCTAAGGTGGAATACTCTCTTACCGCACTGGGAAGAAGCCTGATGCCTGTTCTTGCTGCCATGCGGGACTGGGGTGCCGGTTATCTGCGTTCCAAAGATGTAGAGCCGCACTGCTTTATGATGGAGAACAACCCTACATAACAAAGGAGAATATATTATGAATATCAAAATCATCTCTGACAGCACCTGCGACCTTTCCCGGGAGCTGCTTGAAAAGTATGAAATCACCCTGATGCCCTTGCACGTTGTAAAGGACGGAAAGACATATTCCGACGGTATCGACATCGTCCCCGCCGATATTTTCCGCCATGTGGCCGAAGGTGGTGACCTTTGTACCACTGCTGCCATCAATATTGGTGAGTATGCCGAGCTGTTTGCCCAGTACGCACACGATTATGACGGCGTACTGCACATCAATATCAGCTCTGAGTTTTCTTCCTGCTATCAGAACGCCTGTCTGGCCGCTGAAGAATTTGACAATGTGCGGGTTGTGGACTCCCGGAATCTGTCCACCGGTCAGGGTCTGGTCGTTCTGAAGGCATGTGAGCTGGCCAAGACTTGTGAAAGTCTGGAGCAGCTTCAGGCAGATGTCTCTGCCTTTACCGAAAAGGTGGAAGCAAGCTTTGTGCTGGATCAGCTGCAGTACATGGTCAAGGGCGGCCGCTGCTCCGCAGTTGCCGCACTGGGTGCAAACCTTTTGAATCTCAAGCCCTGCATTGAAGTCAAGAACGGCAAGATGGGCGTTGTCAAGAAATACCGTGGTAACTTCACCAAGAGCTTGACAAACTATATAAAGGACCGTTTGGCAGACCGTGATGATCTGGACAGAGGTACACTGTTCGTCACCCGTACGCCTGTTTCCGATGAATGTCTGAAAACTGTTGCCGATACCGTCGCACAGTACGGTGATTTTGAGAATATCTACTGGACAGAAGCCGGCTGCACCGTTTCCTGCCACTGCGGCCCCAGCACTTTGGGCGTTCTGTTTGTAAGAAAATAATGGATTACAGCAGTTTATTGGATTTGGCTATGAAGCTTGGCTACCGCCTTGCCATGAGCGGTGCCGAGACTTTCCGCGTTGAGGAGAGCATCAGCCGCGTTATGACTGCCTATGGCATCTCAGCGGAAGTTTTTGCCATCCCGAATGTTTTAATTATCAATATCGAAGCTCCTGACGGGCAGACCTATACGCGAATGCGGCGTATCGGCTACCACGGAAACGATTTGGATTCCGTGGAACAGTACAACAGCCTTAGCCGAAGGATCTGTGCCGAGGTACCTGCTCCGGATGTTGCCATGCAGTGGCTTCGTCAAACAGATGCATCCAAACGCAAATACAGGCTGCCCATTCTCTTGGCAGGAAACTTCTTAGGAGCATGCGGTTACAGCATCTTCTTCGGTGGAAACTGGCTGGCTGCAATTTGTTCCGGTGTCTGCGGTATTTTGGTGGGACTTGTAAACCGTTTTCTGGATCGGGTAAAGGTCAACGCCTTTTTCAGTACGATCGCAGCTTCCTTCATCATGACTTTGGCCGCATATATCATGAGTGCTCTGGGGTTGCCCTTCAATACAGATACAGCAATCATCGGTGCTCTGATGATCCTTGTTCCCGGACTATTATTCACAAACGC
>JAZNZG010000095.1:0-5335 GCA_045594825.1 Faecousia sp.
CCCACATAGTACAAAATGGAGAGGAAAGCGGAATTATCCTCCACAATGACCTGCTTAACGGTAACGCCCTTCACGTTCAGTTCATCGGCAAGTGCCAGGATATCGCCGCCGGAGGGGAGGCCGGTGTAGTAAGCCTTCTGCTCGTCCCGGGGCTTTTTGTCCATATCTTTGGTGTAGTACTCAATGCGGTCGAACTTCAGGTTGGCCTCTTTGATGTTACCGTCGTCAAGATCCTTGCGGAAAGCGGTATAGGTGGTTTCGATATATTGGCTGTTGCTGATCATATTGTAAGCGGAAATGATTGCAATAACCAAACCAATGGTGATCAGCAGTGTCAGTAATAACCGCTTGGGACGTTTGGAGTCATTAGGCGGTTGCTTCTGATTGTCTTTTTGGTCCATGGTTGCCTCCTTGAGACATATTTTCTTTATCATATCACATATTTTCTCCCGTCGCAACGAATGATACGCAGATTACGGTAAATTTTCTGTGAATGAATGACTGCAGAATGTGAAATTTGCAGTTGTGGTACGGCGAAATATCTGTTATAATATAAAAGATATGAAAGCCACAGAAATGGAGTGTAAGCTTATGGCACAGTATAAGCGTTTTGATAAGGATGCAAAGCGGCCTGTAAATCCGGAGCCGGAGATCAACGAAGGTCAGCTGGAAGGCAGAAATGCACTGACAGAGGCTCTGAAAAACGGTCGTACTATCGATAAGGTGTTTATTGCTTCCGGTGAAACAGACCGGGCATTGCAGCATTTGGCTGCACAAGCCAAGGAGGCCGGTGCGGTGGTCGTGCCGGTGGACAGAAGAAAACTGGATGCCATGAGCACCACCCGTTCCCATCAGGGCATCATCGCCCTGGCAGCAGCGAGGGAATATTTCTCCATTGACGATATTTTGCAGACCGCTGCCGACAGGGGAGAAGCACCCCTCATCGTCATTTGTGATGAGCTGTCCGACCCCCATAACCTTGGTGCCATTCTTCGTTCTGCCGAGTGTGCCGGTGCCCATGGCGTGATCATTCCCAAACGCCGCAGCGTGGGACTGACCGCGGTGGTGGCAAAAGCCTCTGCCGGTGCGGTGGAGTATATGAAGGTTGCAAAAGTGACCAATATCAACAACGCCATCGAAGAATTAAAAGAAAAGGGCGTATGGATCTTCGGTACTGCCGCCGAAGGCTCTGTGCCCATGTATCAGGCAGATCTGACCGGACCTGCTGCCATCGTCATCGGCTCCGAGGGCGACGGCATGAGCCGGTTGGTACAGAAAAACTGTGATGTGACGGTCCATATTCCCATGAAGGGTGCCATCACATCGCTGAATGCTTCCTGTGCCGCCACCATTCTTTTATATGAGGCGGTACGGCAGCGGCAGACCCTGTAAGGAGGTGCGATATGGACGAACAGGAATTACAGATCCCGGAGCCCGAAGAACAGCCGGAATTTGATCTGGATGAGATCATGAAGGAGTTTGCTTCCGATCCCGGAGAAACACCTGCGGAAGAGGAAAATGTCGAGGAAGAAGCTCCTGCAACTGCTCCGGAAGAAACGGAGGAAGAGGTTGCATCAGAAACGGCGGCACCTGCCGAGGATGTCACCGGTGACACCATTCGTCTTGACCGGCTCGCTATCAATGCGGCCCGTAAGGATGAAAATACCAAGCCTGTGGTTGAAAACGCCCAACCCATCGAAGAGGACGACGAGGATGTGAAAGAAGCCTTTGTCGGTCAATGGGAGCCGGAATATGAGCAGCCTATGGGCCGGTATGTGCCCCCTCAGCCTATTATCATCCATCCCCGTTCCCGTCTGCGTGAGCTGAAGCGGAAGCTGGTTGCCGGACCGGAAAAGCGGTTTTACACTTTGTCTGAAAAGGGTGTCGGCAAGCTGCAGGCTGCAATTTTCCTCAGTGCACTGATCCTGCTTTTGTGTGCCGGTGCAACGGTGATGTATGCCATGGGCCTTGTGCAGGAGGACCGCCTGCGGCTGATGATCTTCGGACAGTTTTTGGCTATGATGGTATCGGCACTACTGGGTTCCCATCAGCTGATCGAGGGCGTAGCCGATCTGTTTAAGGGCAGATTTACGCTGAAGACTCTTTTGGTGGTCACCTTTATCGTATGCTGTGTGGATGCGGTGCTGTGCCTGCAGCAGCTGCGGGTGCCTTGCTGTGCAGCATTCAGTTTAGAGATGACCTTTGCCATCGGCAACAGTTATCAGAAACGCAGCAGCGAAATGGGACAAATGGACACCATGCGAAAGGCTGTTCGCCTGGACAGCATTGGCCTTTGTCCGGACTATTATGACGGTAAAAAAGGCTTCCTTCGGGGCGAGGGTGAGGTAGAGGACTTTATGGACCACTACAATACCCGCTCCACACCGGAGAAGGTCTTGGGTTGGTACGCACTTGGTGCTCTGGTGGCGGCAGCGGCTATGGGTGTTGTGAGCGGCTTGCTCTATGATGTGTCTTCCGGTGTACAGGTTGCTGCAGTTACCTTGCTGGCAGCCACTCCGGCATCCATTTTTATTACACTGTCCCGTCCCCATGCCATTTTGGTAAACCGGCTCCACAATGTGGGTGCGGTGATCTGCGGCTGGCAAGGTGTTCAGGGACTGAGCGGCAAGGCTCTTTTTCCCATTGAATACAGCGATCTATTCCCTGCAGGCTCTGCTAGAATGAACGGCGTGAAATTCTATGGAAACCGTCAGCCCGATGAGGTCGTGGCCTACTGCACCGCAGTGGTGGTGGCCAACAACAGCGGACTGGCACCCCTGTTTACCCAGGTCTTGGAGAGCCGCAACGGACGGCATTATGATGCTACGGAGCTGACCTGTTATGAAAACGGCGGTATCGGTGGCATCGTGGAAGACGAGGCGGTGCTGGTAGGCACGCTGGACTTTTTAAAGGAGATGGGCGTGGAGGTGCCGGAAGGCATCCGTGTCAATCAAGCAGTCTGTGTCGCTATTAACGGCCAATTGTGCGGCCTGTTTGCTCTGACCTACGAAAACAACCGTGCCGCGGCAATGGGTCTTGCGGCTTTGTGCAACAGCCGGAACATGCGGCCTGTGATTGCTTCCGAAGATTTTGTACTGACAGAGCAGTTCCTTCGCAGCCGATTCAGCATTAAGTCCAAACGGATCTTGTTCCCGGACCCTGCTGCCAGGGAAGAACTGCGGGAAAAGGCCATCGAGGAAGACCGTCCTGCATTGGCTTTGATTACACGAAACAGCCTGATCGCGTATGCTTACAGCATATACGGTGCCAGATCTTTGAAAACAGCCAGTATTTTGGGTGTGAGCGTTCATATGCTGGGTGGCATTTTGGGCGTTGCCATCATGGTGATGCTGACGCTGATGGGTCGTCTGGACCTTTTGACACCGGCCAATATGTTTGCATATCAGCTGGTTTGGATGATTCCCGGCGTTTTATTCACGGAATGGACCCGAATAAGTTGAAAGTTCTTTACACTTTTTTACAAAACGGCGAAAATAAGCATTGAAATCCCGTATTCGTTCATGTATAATGTATTTGTTGTGGTGTTTTGCCACTTGAAGATAGTGGAAGGTACAGCCTTCCCGAAAGGAGAATAACATAAACATGTATAAAGTCAACGCGATTCGGAACATCTGCCTTCTGGGCCACAGCGGCAGCGGCAAGTCTGCCCTGGCTGAGAGCCTGCTTTACATGACCGGTGTCATCGACCGTATGGGCAAGAATGCCGACGGCAACACCGTTTGTGACTATGACCCCGAAGAGATCCGCCGCAATATCTCTATTTCCACCGCTGTTGCTCCCGTAGAGTACAACGGCTGCAAGATCAATGTTTTGGATACCCCCGGTGCATTCGACTTTGCAGGTGCTGTTATGGAAGCTCTGTGTGCTGCCGATGCAGCGATCCTGGTTGCTTCCGCAAAGGACGGCATCACCGTCGGTTTCGAAAAGGCATGGAAGTACTGCGAGCAGCGGAACATGCCCCGCATGATCTACATTTCCAAGATCGATGAAGACAACTCCGACTTCTACGCTGTTGTGGAAGCTCTGCGTGAGAAGTACGGTGCAAAGGCAGCTCCTGTTGTGATTCCTCTGGTTGAGGGCGGCAAGGTTACCGGTGTCGTTGACGTTGTGAATAACCGTGCATTCCAGGTTCAGAAGAACAAGCGTACCGAAATCGCTGTTCCCGCTGCTGTTGCAGGTGCTGTTGAAGAGTGGAACGAAGCTCTGAAGGAAGGCGTCGCAGAGACCAGCGAAGAGTTTATGGAAAAGTTCTTTGGCGGTGAAGACTTCACTGTTGAAGAAATGCTCACCGGTCTGCATCAGGGCACTCTGGACAATACCATCTGCCCCATCATTTGCGGTTCTGCTGTCAACGGCATTGGCTCCCTGACTCTGCTGGACACCGTTTGCAGCCTGCTGCCCAACCCCGAAGAGGGCAATGCTTACGAAGCTGCCCTGGCTGACGGCACTGTGGAAGAGTACAAGGTTTCCGCTGCCAACGCTCCCTCTGTTTTCGTTTGGAAGACCGTTTCCGACCAGTACGGCAAGTACTCTTATGTGAAGGTCCTCTCCGGCGAGATCACCTCCGATACCGCTCTGGTCAATGCCCGTACCGGCGAGACTGAAAAGCTGGGCCGTATGTACACCATGTGCGGCAAGAAGGCTTCTGAAGTCAAGACCATTTCCTGCGGCGACATCGCTGCCATCGGCAAGATGGACAAGGTCAAGACCGGTGATACTCTGTGTGACTCCCGCAAGGTCGTCACTTTGAAGGCTATCCCCTATGCAGAGCCCTGCTACTCCATGGCCATTGCTCCCAAGACCAAGGGTCAGGAAGAAAAGGTCGGTACCGGCCTGAACCGTCTGAACGAAGAAGATCCCTCCTTCACCATCGTCAACAATGCTGAGACCCATCAGCTGGTTGTTTCCGGTGCAGGCGATCAGCAGCTGGATGTTCTGGTTGCAAAGCTGAAGAGCCGCTTCGGCGTGGACGCTGTCCTGTCCCCGGCAAAGGTCGCCTACCGTGAAAAGATCAAGAAGAAGGTCGAAGCCCACGGCCGACATAAGAAGCAGACCGGTGGTTCCGGCCAGTTCGGTGACGTTTGGGTCCGCTTTGAGCCCCAGGAAGAGCAGGATGATCTGATCTTTGATGTGGCTAAGTCGGATCGTAGCCATGTCGTTCTGTGAGCCAAGGAGTTGCAACCTAGAGTTGTCTTCCTAAGACCGCTTGGCCTCCGACTTTAAGAAGCAGACCGGTGGTTCCGGCCAGTTCGGTGACGTTTGGGTCCGCTTTGAGCCCCAGGAAGAGCAGGATGATCTGATCTTTGATGTGGCT
>JAZNZG010000096.1:0-16335 GCA_045594825.1 Faecousia sp.
TCCTCCGCCTTTTTGTCCTTTGCCAGGCGTTCCATGGCTTTGACGGTGTTCCATACACCTTCTATGGCACATATCACGCCAATAATAACGGCTGCAACGATGACCCAGCTGCCCCATTGAAATTTATCCCGCAGCCACATCGCCAGCCATACAAACGCAACAGGAGGAATCACCGCAGAAAGAACCAGCTGGGTAACAAAGACAAGCAGATTTCCGGTCTTCAATGCTCAGCCCCCGCTTTCTGATGGTGATTCAATAATCCTTCATCATGATTATACTCTATGCCGGAAAAACTTTCAAGCAGATTTTCACTGCAAACGACATGCTTTCTGTAATACAGTATTTCTCTATTCTAAAAAAAGATTTTCGAAAAAACTTTTCTTTTTTTTGAAAATATTGTAAACTATATGAAATTATACAACTGCGAGGGTCATATTTTGAAGGAATTGGAAATGGAGATCATACAGGGCACCGTGGCAGCCGTTGTCTTTCAGAACTACGACAACGGCTATGCCGTTTTGCGTCTGCGGTGCAGCGACGGCGATACGGTAACGGTGGTGGGTACCATTCCCCTGCCCTCTGCAGGTGAACGGCTGATGGTCACAGGCAAATGGTCCAGCCATCCCAGCTACGGCCGGCAGTCCGAGGCAGAGCTTCTGGAACGCATGATCCCTCAGACCTCCATGGAAATTTTGCAGTACCTCTCCAGCCGGGCCATCAAGGGCATTGGTCCCAAGATCGCCGCACGGATCGTGGATCGGTTTGGTGACCAGACGCTGCTTGTTATGGAACGGGAGCCGGAGCGTCTTGCGGAAGTATCCGGCATTTCCGACGCCAAAGCACAAGCCATCGGTGAGGAGTTCCGGCTGCAGTTCGGTATGCGTCACCTGATGGAGTTTTTCACCCTTCATCAGCTCCCTGCCGAATTGGCTGTTAAGACTTACAAGCTGTACGGCGAGGCTGCCATGGATCTTTTGTATGACGATCCTTATCTTCTGATGGATGAGGGTCTGGAAGCTCCCTTTGGAGCCGTGGACCGGTTTGCTATCGAAATGGGCGTTGCCGGTGATGATCCCCGCCGTGTGGAGGCCGGTGTCCTCTTTGAACTGTATTATAACCTGAATGCCGGACACAGCTTCCTCCCCGAGGAAAAGCTCACCGGTGCCACTGCCCAGCTGCTGACGGTGGATGAAAACACCGTTTCCCGGTGCATTGACCGGCTGTTGGAAAACGAGCGGCTTGTCCGGGATACCCTGGCCGGGATCACCGTGATCTATCTGCCTGCCCTTTATGAGGCAGAAACCGTTTGCTGCCACAGGCTGCTGAACGCCGCCGACAATATTTACCCCATGCCCGCAAAGCTGGAAAAGAAGCTGCAGCAGGCCGCCGCAGACAGCGGTCTTACCTACTCCCCGCAGCAGGAGGAGGCACTGCGTGCCGCTGCAACCACCGGTCTTTTGCTGATCACCGGTGGCCCCGGTACCGGTAAGACCACCATTCTCAACGGCATTCTGTCTTTGTATGGACAAATGGGTCTGAGCTGTCTGCTGTGTGCCCCCACCGGCAGAGCCGCCAAGCGGCTTTCGGAAGTGACGGGGCAGGATGCATCCACCATCCACCGTCTGTTGGGTGCGGGCATCGATCCCCACACCGGAAAGCTGTATTTTTCCAAAGACGCTTCCGATCCCCTAAAAACCGATGCAGTCATTGTGGACGAAATGTCCATGGTGGATGTTCAGCTTTTCCACAGTCTGCTTCAGGCCGTACCGCCCCGGACACGGCTGATCCTTGTGGGCGACCCGGATCAGCTCCCTCCCGTGGGACCCGGTTTCCCCTGCAGCGACATTCTCCGCAGCGGGCGGCTTCCTGCCATCCGGCTGACAGAGATCTTTCGCCAGGCACAGCAAAGCCTGATCGTTATGAATGCCCACCGGGTCAACCGGGGCGAGATGCCGGAGCTGCGGAATGTGAAAAATGACTTTTTCTTCCTTCCCTCCCGCTCCGATGACAGTGTCAGCCAGACCATCGTAGAGCTGTGTGCCACCCGCCTGCCAAATAATATGGGGATCCTCCCGGAGCAGATCCAGGTGCTGACACCCACCAAAAAAGGCAGTGCCGGCACGGTGCATTTGAATCAGGTACTGCAGCAGCGGCTTAATCCCCCTTCCCCTGAAAAGAAGGAACGCCAGTTCGGCGACGTGGTCTTCCGGGAGGGCGACCGGGTCATGCAGATCCGGAACAACTATGACATCCTCTGGAAAAAGGAGGATGAGTCCATGATCGGCACCGGTATTTTTAACGGTGACGTGGGCATCATTCAGAAAATCGATCCCGGCATGGAGGTCATGCAGGTCCTTTTTGATGACCGGGAAGCGGAATACGATTTTACTCAACTGGGCGAGTTGGAGCTGGCGTACGCCATGACGGTGCATAAAAGTCAGGGCAGTGAATACCGGGCAGTTATTTTGGCGGCATGGAACAGTTCCCCTTACCTGCTCAGCCGAAGTGTACTGTACACCGCCATCACCCGGGCAAGAGAATTGCTGATTATCGTGGGGCGAGAAGACACCGTTGCCGCCATGACCGCAAACGGAAAAACCGGCCGCCGTTACACCGGACTAAAGCTGCGGCTGCAAAAGGGTTAAGAAAGGAATCGCTATGCTTCAGCGGCTTTTGAATTTACTCTTTCCGGGCAAGTGCCTTTTCTGCCGGAAACTGCTGACCCAGCAGGAGACCGACCTGTGTCATCACTGCCGCAGCAACGCTCCGGTATTTACAAAGGCAAAAAATCGTCATTCCTTTATTGCACGATGGACCGCAGTGTGGTATTATAAAGGTGATGTGCGTCGCAGTCTGCTACGTTACAAGTTTTACCACCGCCGCAGCTATGCCCCTGTCTACGGCAGAATGCTGGCTATGAAGCTGCAAAGTGCCGGTATGGACGACTTTGATATTTTGACCTGGGTCCCTGTAAGCCGGCTGCGAAAGCTCAGCCGCGGCTACGATCAGTCCGAATTGCTGGCAAAGGCTGTGGCTGCGGAGCTGGGTGTTGCGGCCACCGCCTGTCTTGTAAAGGTGCGGCACAACCGTCCCCAATCCGGTCTTCATAAAGCGTTTCAGCGGCGGGCCAATGTGAAAAATGTATACAAAGTCCCTTATCCGGAGCAGGTCCGGGATAAGCACATCCTTTTGCTGGACGATATTCTGACCACCGGTGCCACCGCATCAGAATGTGCCAGAGTTCTCATGACCGCAAATGCCCAAAAAGTGGACTTCGCGGTACTTGCCGTAACCCCCAAAGAAGATAATACAAATATGTAGGTGAACATAATGGCATTTCAATTATTTACCAACGACCTGGGCATTGACCTGGGCACTTCCAATGTACTGATCTATGCAGACGACTTGGGTATCGTTGTCCGTGAGCCCTGTGTTGTGGCTGTGGATAAGAACACCGGCAAGGTACTGCAGGTGGGTGCTGCCGCCCGGAATATGCTGGGCCGTACCCCCGGTAATGTGGTTGCCATGCAGCCGCTGAAGGACGGTGTCATCTCCGACCATGAAATGACGGTGAAAATGCTTCAGACCCTGTTCCGCAGTGCTTCCCGTCAAAGTCTGTTTACCCCAAAACCCAGAGTTGTCATCTGCGTTCCCAGCGGCATTACGGAAGTGGAAGAGAGAACCGTGATCTCCGCAGCCATTGAAGCCGGTGCCCGCCGTGTGTACCTGATTGAAGAGCCCTTGGCCGCAGCATTGGGTGCAGGTTTGGACATCAGCGGTCCCAACGGACACATGGTGGTGGACATTGGCGGCGGCACCACAGATATTGCCGTGCTGTCCATGAACGATGTGGCAGCATCCTCCTCCATGCCTATTGCAGGCATCGCCTTTGACGAAGCCATTGCCCGGTTTATCCGCCGGAAATACGGCGTGGTCATTGGTCAGGCAACTGCTGAGGATGTTAAGATCCGCATTGGTTCCGTATATCCCCGGAACGAAGATATTACCATGCTGGTAAAGGGTCGTGACGCCAAGGGCGGCATGCCCAGGGAGATCGAAGTTGCTTCCTCTGAGTTGTTGGAGCCCTTGATTCGTTTGGGCCGCATGATCACCGACGAAGTGCTGTCCGTTTTGGAAGACACCTCCCCCGAACTGGTTGGTGATATTGCCGAAAACGGCATCACCCTCACCGGTGGCGGCAGTCAGATCTGGGGTATGGATATGCTTCTGAGTGAGCGTACCGGCATCCAGTGTTCCCTTGCCGACGACCCCGAGTCCTGTGTTGCATTGGGCTGCGGCAAGAGTCTGAGCTGGATCAACCACATGCAGGAAGGCCCCATCAATATCGCCCGTAAGCGTCTTATGCGTGGTTAAGCCTATGGAAGAGAAAGCAAAATGGAATGTTAATACCACTTGTATATTGGGCATTACCTTTTCCTTTATCGGCATTATCTATCTGTTGGTGGGTCTGGGACTTCTGGAAAATGCCGCTGATGCGGATTCAGTTGCGGTAGGAATTACCTTTACGCCCTTGGGTGCTGTTTTTAGTGTGACCGGCGTTGTGTGCCTGGCATTTTGCCTGCACCAAAAGAAAGCCGCAGACAGGCTGTTGGAGGAAGGACACTACATTTGGGGCAAGATCGCACACATCAAGATCAAACGAAACGTCAATGCCTTTGGCGGCCACCCCTCCGTTGCCATCGTCCATTACCGGGACGGCTCCGGAAAACAGCATATTTTCCACAGCCGCTACGTCTATCGTGGATTGGATTCTTCTGCTGAAGGCAAGTCTGTCCGGGTCTATATCGGCGACGAAACCTGCAAGCCCTATTATGTGGACATGGAGCCCGTTTTACATCGCAATACCAAGTAAGAAAAATAACCGCCGGGAGCTTCTCCCGGCGGTTTGTTCAGTTGTTGGCGGTGGTTGTGTAGCCGTTATCCTGTTCACACTGCCGGTCGCAGCCGGTGGATGTGAATTGGTTTGCCGGGAACGGGATCCGCGAGAACATTTCGCAGGGATCCTCCGCACAGCCGCCCAGGGCGTCACAGCATTCCTTTGTGGGAATGCTGTAATCCACAACAGGCACCACAAGCTGCACATCCCGCTCCAGTCGGATAATGGAGAACTGGCCCAGGGTCACATACAAACGGCGGCTCTCCCCGGAAAGCACAAGTTCCTCATCAAACTGAGTCAGAATATACTGCGGCAGCTGCACTGCCGTGGATTCAGCACTGCCGCAATCGCACAGCTCACGCACCTTGGAGGACAGGACCATGGGGTCCAACACCTCCACCACGGCGGTTGGCCGGTTGGCAGAAAATGCCGTAACGCCATCCATGCCGTCTATGCGTGTGCGACTTGTGAAAATATGGGCCCGGCTATCCTCACCGCAAAGCACCGCCCGTTTGGAAAATACCGCCAGGCCGTACAATGCCGCGGGCCGGCCATTGCCTACCAGGGTATCTGCCAGGATCCGGTAATAGAAGGTCACATCAATACAGTAGTGATTCCGGTCGAAGGCCACCGGCTCCACATCAATGTACGTATACAGCAGCTCTGCCGCACGTACCTTTGCTCCGGCGGCACTGTCCAGGACGGTTTGGGAACTTCTGGTCAGGTAGACCCGCAAGTCCTCGATGCAATCCTTATCCCGGCAGCTGTCTGTGATTTTTCGGGTGTGAATGGACAACGCGTTCTGCAGGTCGCAGTCCACGCTCCCCTGACAATGCTCAGACATGGTAATACCTCCCGATTGAAATTTGGGAATAAGCATACAGGTTGCTTATAGGACAGTTTATGCACCTGCTTTCCTTCTGTGTCAAAAAAGAGCAGTGGATCACCACTGCTCTTTCGCGTTACTTGAAAGTATATTTGGTTTCGCTGTGGTAATGCTCTCCGGCCCTGGTCACAGGCTGTGCCCACTGGGGATTGTGGATGGCATCGGGATAATACTGGGTCTCCAAACAAATGCCGCTGCGTTTTGTGTAAACAGCACCGTCCTTGCCCTTCTGCCCTTCCAGGAAATTGCCGGCATAGAACTGGATCCCGGGGCAATCGGTGGAAACAGCCATACTGCGACCGGAAACCGGGTCTGTCAGAATCGCACAGGGTGCGGTGAATACCTCGTAATTGTGGTCATAGCCGCCTTGGAGATTCAGAGCTTCATAGTCCGTATCGATGTCCCGGCCGATGGCCTTGGGAGCACGGAAATCCATTGGTGTGCCCTCCACAGAACGCATCTCGCCGGTGGGGATGCTGCTTGCATCGGCAACGGTATAGGTACGGGCAGGCAGGATCAGCTCCTGGTCCATGGCTTTATCTGTTTTTTCATGACCTGCCATATTAAAATAGCTGTGGTTGGTCATGTTAAATACGGTATCTCGGTCGCTGACAGCATCGTAGGTAATCTTCAGACCGTCCTTTTCCATGGTATAGGTCACACAGATCCGAGCATTGCCGGGGAAGCCCTGGTCACCGTGAGGGCTGTTCAGGGACAGACAGATACTGTCTTCCGTATATTTCTCCGCAGTCCACATCCGCTTGCTGAAGAAGTCCGGGCCGCTGTGGAGGTTATTGACACCCTCGTTGGGAGTCATGGCATAGGTGGTATTATTCAGCACCAAAGCACTGCCCTTAATACGGTTGGAGTTTCTGCCCACGATGGCACCAAGAAATACCGTGTCAGCGGCATAGCCCTTGGCATCCTTATAACCCAGCACCACATCTGCCAGCTCTCCGGCGGCATCGGGCACCCACAGCCGCACCAGGGATGCACCGTAGTCCGTCACCTGAGCAGACAGCAAGCCATTACGAATGGTATACAGGCAGGTCTTTTCCCCGGAGGGCAGTGTGCCAAAATTTTTCTTTTCCATTGATATCGCCTCCGCAAATTATTTGCTGATATTATATTATAGCTGAAATTGATTTTCAATCGTTGTTTTTACCTTTATTCAGCATGGGGATCGAAACTTTGCGGTTGAAAAAGTCAATGAACGGTCCCATGAAGAAGGCGGTCAGGACAGTACCGATACCTGCAAAAGTGGGAATATCCCGGATGCCGCCCTTTCCCAGCAGGAACAGGCAGACGCCCAGTATCACACAAACCACATCGGTACAGATACGGATGTACTTGAACTTACCCAGTTTCCACTTGTTGGTAAGGATCAACGCCACCGCATCGTAGGTGGATACGCCCAGATCTGCGGTCATGTACACAGAGGAAGCAAAGCACAATACCACGAAGCCGATCACAAAGCTTGCGATTCGGATCAACAGACCTGCCTGGGGAAAGGCGGACAGCAGCAGATCATATGTAAAGTCTGTTACATAGCCGGTCAAAAATAAATTCAGCAGAGTCGCAATACCGATGTAGTGTCTGTCAAAAATCAGTGCAAACAGCAGAAGGCACACATTGACGATCACATACAGCGGGCCAAGGCCGATGGGAAACAACTGCTCAAAACCACTCATGGTAGCCTGAAACGGGTCTACACCAAAAGCGGCCAGCTTAAAAAATCCCACGCTCACAGCACCGGTAAACACACCAAGCACGGACATTAAAATTCTCTTTGTTTTCACTATGCTTTCTCCTTAAAATTATCATCACGGGACAGTATAGCACACCTATGGAGTATTTGCAATCATTCCGGGAAAGATGCTACCATGTGACTTGACGCAAACCCAAAAATGTGCTACTATGGCATAACTACCTCGCCGGCATGGTGGAATAGGTAGACACAAGGGACTTAAAATCCCTCGGAGTAAAATCCGTACCGGTTCGATTCCGGTTGCCGGCACCAAAAAAGAGGACCCAACGGGTCGTCTTTTTTTGTGTCCATAAGCGGACGAAACTGTGATACAATTCCGTAGTTTCGTCCGTTTTGTTTTATTAACCTTGACGCTTTGTATAAAAGATGTTATTTTACCTGTGATGAGTGTTTTACTCGTCGCCGATTGCAGAGTGTTTCATCTGGGAAAAGAGGAGCTATGCACAAAGCTGAACTCTGGTGCGGTACTGCAACGGTCGGCATTGTTCCACCTTAAAATGCACCCAGGACAATGCCAAAGTTCAATAAGTTGAACCACTTTTCTTTTTTGTGGTATAGTAATACTATCTATTCTCCCGGGAGGTTTTTATGAAAAAGATCTGGCTTGTGTTGCTGGCCTGTACCTTGCTTTTGGGCGGCTGCGGCGAAGAAGAACAGCTGTCGGTTCAAATGGGTAACCCCTGGACCGATCATGAGACCCTTGCCCAAGCTGAGGAAGCCGTAGGCTTTTCTTTGGAGCTGCCGGAAACCATTGCCGATTCCTATCAGGCAGAGGTTTTCCGCACTTTGAGCGGTCAGCTTTTGGAAGTGATCTACATTGACGGCGACTATAAAGTCACCGTCCGTAAGCAGGCAGGAGAAAATCAGGACATCAGCGGTGACTACACAGACTACCCCAACACTACCGAAACCTATATGGGCGTTGGAACGGTCATCGAAAAGCACGACGGCACCGCCTTTTTGACACTGATCTATCACGATGGTTATTCCTATTCCCTATCTGCCCCCAATGGCTATTGGGGCGACAGTGCCCAGGATTTTATTCTTGCCATCCTCGAATAAAAAAACACCCTCTTTACATACGTAAAAGAGGGTGTTGCCTTTTATTCCATCATGTTTTCAAGGGTTTGGGCCAGGAGTTTGGGATCGTCGCAGAAATATGTACCGCCAACGGCTTCCATATCCCTTCGGTCACGGAAACCCCACAGCACGCTCAGGCATTTGACACCGGCATTTCCGGCAGTGATCACATCCACCTCGCTGTCACCCACATAGATGCAGCTGTCCACGCCAATGTCCTTCATGGCCTTGAAGAGCATATCCGGGGCAGGCTTTCTGGGGCAGTCTGCTGTTTCGCCCAAGGCGTACACATCGCCGAAATACTCCCTGCACAGCAGCTTCACCGGAATATCCGGCTTATTGGAAACAATCGCCACCGGGTACTTTCGGCGGAGCGTTTCCAACGCTTCCAAAATACCGTCATAGGGGCAGGTCTTGATCTGTGCATGAGCAGCATAGTATTGCTGATAAAATGCCAGCACCTCTTCCACGGGAGGATCGCTTTCCTTGCCGGGCAAAGACAATGCGATCAGCCGCCTGGCACCGTTGCCGATAAAGGTGCGGACCTCCTCCAATGTCCGGGGCGGACAACCGTAATGAGCCAGGGACGCATTAACAGAATCTTTCAGATCCTCCAAAGTATTCAAAAGTGTTCCGTCCAGGTCAAATAAAATACCGGTCTTCATATTACTGGCCTCGATTCTTCATGACGCGAATGTCGTTTCCGGCAAAAAACCGCACCTTGAAGCTTCCCTTCAACCGGGATGCGATTTGGGGAGAGTAACGCTTTGCCAGCTCGTCTACACCGAAATTGGTGGAAATGATCATAGACTTGCCGGAGAGCAGGCGGTCATTGAGCAGCGAGTAAAAAGCTGCTACCACGAAAGAGCCGATCAGTTCTGTTCCCAGATCATCCAGGATCAGCAGGTCGCTTTGCATCAGTCTGTTTACTTCTGCCTGGCTTTCCTCGTCGGGGTGGAACCGGTTTTTCTCCAGTTTGGCAAAGAGATTGCCGGCACTTTCGTAAGCCACGGAATAACCTCTGTCCGTTACCACCTTGGCAATACAGGCAGACAAATAGGTCTTGCCCAACCCAGGACCGCCGGAGAACAGCAGGTTATCGCTGCCGGGGCCAAAGCCTGCAGCATATTTGCGGCAGGTATTCAGATTCAGCTCCATCAGTTCTCTGGGGCTGGCACCCAAAGTGCGGTCATATTCAGCCGGATAATAGTCCAGCCGGAACAGGTCAAAATCTGCATCGGTGGCAGCCAGCAGGGACAGTTCCTTTCTCTGCTCCTGACGGCACAATTCCTGCAAACACACGCACATGGCAGAGCCCACATATCCGGAGCCGCCGCAGCGGTCGCAGATGGGTCTCTCATCCAGGTAACCCGGCTCAAAATGGGCATCTGCCAAAGTCTTTCGCTCCCGCTGGAGTGCAAGATTGACCTGACGCACCTCCTCCATAGCCGCACGGGCATCGCCGCCCTTGGTAAATACCGTTTGGGCTGCCATGGTCATGGTCTTGCGAAGCTGCAGGTCGATCTCCTTCAGCCGGGGGAGCTGCTCATAGGCCTTTTGCAGACGCTGACGATTTTCCGAATCCCGGTCTGCCTTTGCACTTTCCAGCCGCTGTCTGGCCCGCAGTAAAACTTCTTTGCTGTATGCCAATGCTTATCCCTCCTGCAACATTCTTCTGATAGCTTCCCGCTCTGCTTCACCGATGACACCGGAAGCTTTGATGGCACCGGGTTTCACATCGCCGGTGCGGATTTTCTCGCCGGTGAGCAAGCCTGCATCTTTCCAGCGGTTTAAAATCTTATTCATATAGGGCCAGGCCATGCCGCCCGTATTCAGACAGGTACGCTCATAGGCCATGGAGATGGCCTCCTCATCAAAGCCCCACTCCAGCCACTGATCGGCATACCGCTCCTCCCCTGCCGTGAGGTTTCTGCCCCGGATCTGCAGCAGCTCCTTCAGCCTTCCCAGGCGGGTATTCCGGGCCTGTTCTGCCTGTATGTAGGCCACAGCCTCTTCCATAGTGTCGATGCCTCGCTCTGCCCAAGCATAGGCTTCCTTCTCGATGGTACGCAAAGAAGGATTCCTGTGGCTGCCTTTCCGGACTGCCCGCTCCTTGCAGTGGGATACCAACAGTGAGACCACATCCGGACCAAGTCCCAAATAGCGGACAAAGCCCAGCAAAATTTTCAGCTCCTCCGCATTCAGCGTTCTGCCCAGCTGACGCTGCACTTCCCCATACAAACTGCGGAAGTCCAGATCCGTATCCATGGCAGAAATGATGTCCGATTCGGAATACCGGGGTCTCTCCCCGATCATAACCGGTGTTTTTTCCTGTTCTTTCCACAGGCCCAGCTGACGCAGAGATGCTGCCGCACACTGCACACGGGAGGCACTCATATTTAAGGAGGTCTCTGCCTGAGCCATATCGTTTCCGCTTTGCAGGTACAGATACAGCAATGCAGCATCGCCGCTGGCGGCACAGAGCAGCTTATGTACATTGACTTTTTCGATATTCAATTCCGCAGCATACATACGCTACCCCTCCTTTTCGTCAGTTATAGACATTATAGCACAGGATTGACCCCGGCACAACGGGATTCGGCAGAAGATTTTGGGAGAAAATCCTCTGCTTTTTTTGTCACCTTACAGTATCTTGTGGTAAAAATAATTATTGCACACAAGCAGGGCGTGCTGCAAAGATCGCAGCACGCCCTTTTCTCATTGCTCTATTTGGTACATGGGCTTGATCTTCTGCCTGTAAACTCTGGAGAACAGCAGCAGCGTAACAACCAGACTCACCACTTCCGCAATGGGGAAGGACCACCATACCGCATTGACATCGCCGGTCAGGCTCAGCAGATACGCCGCAGGCAGCAAGGCAAAAAGCTGGCGGCACAAGGATGTTATTGTGGAATAGATGCCATTTCCCAAAGCCTGGAAGCTGGCACCCAAAGCGATGCCTGTGGCAGCAATGGGGAAATGGATGCTGACGATCTTCAACGCACTGATGCCAATGGCAACAAAGCTGCTACCTTCATCACCGTCACTAAAAATTCCCATAAGCACATCGGGGAAAATTTGGAACACCGCAAGGCCCAAAAGCATTATTGTCATGGCCGTGCATACCGCCAGCTTCAGCGTTTTCACGATCCGCTTAGGCTGCCGTGCACCGTAGTTATACGCCACAATGGAAATAGAGGCGTTATTCAGGCCAAACAGCGGCATAAGGAAGAAGCTCTGCAGTTTGAAATAAACGCCAAACACACCGGAAGCAGTCTCGCCGATTTCAGGGAAGCCCAGGAATATCTGATTCATGGTAAAGTTCATAATCGAGCCAATGCCCACCATGATAATGGAAGGCACACCCACAGACAGAATCTTGAGAATGATGTCCTTTCTGGGCTTGATGTACTTCAGTCCCAGCTTGATATCGGGGTTTTTGGTGATGTTGAAAATAACTGCAAGGATCGCACCGCACCACTGACCGATTACCGTGGCAACCGCAGCACCTGCGGCTCCCATAGAGGGGATGTTCAAGAAATCCAGGCCGTAAGCAGCAGAGCCATAGATGAACAGGGGGTCCAGGATAATGTTCAGCACCGCACCTGTCATCTGCGTGATCATGGAATAGACCGTTCGACCGGATGCCTGCAGCAGCCGTTCACCCAAAACCTGCACAAATACGCCAAATGTAAAGATGCAGCAGATAGAGGTATACTCAGTACCTGCCTTTGCGGTCTGTGTACTGATGGGCTGCATATTGTAATATGCTTCTGCTCCTACGAAGCCAAAGACCATAAATGCAGCAACCACAATGACCATCAGGAAAATGCCGTTGCCTGCGGCACGGTTTGCACGGTCCCGGTTGCCTTCACCCAGGGATTTACTCAGCAGGCTGTTCACGCCAACACCTACACCGGTGGCAAAGCCGATCTGCAGGTTCTGGATGGGGAATGCCAGGGATAGTGCTGTCACGGCATTTTCAGAATAACCGGCTACATAAATGCTGTCAACCACATTGTACATAGCCTGTACGATCATGGAGATCACCAAAGGCAGTGCCATATTCAACAGTAGCCTGCCCTCAGACATGGTCCGCATTTTATTCTCTCCCCCAGGGGAGAGTTTTCTTTCGTTGCTCATATCAATTCCTCATTCAATATTTTTCTTAACCTTTATATTATAGAAGATGCTGTCGAATAAATCAACTCTTATAAAAAGCAGTCCCGAACAAAAAACGTTCGGGACTGCCCTTAACTTTCCATCTGTTTGCCCAAAAAACCAGCCACGGTCTGCACCAGCCGCTGGTCTGCCTCCGCCATAGGTGTAGCGTCCTCCCCCAAAAGGAGCATGACGCAGCCCATAAGATCTCCCTGGCTTAAGATGGGAGATGCCACACCCAAATGATACTTATCCGAGCCCTCCGCAGCCCGCAGCAGAGCCTCACCCGGCATATAACGGTAGTTTTTCCGCTGCTCCATCAGCTTGTCCAGTTCCCGGGAATTGGGTTTGTCAATCAGTTCCCGCTTGGGGGCACCGGACAGAGCAATAATGGAATCCCGGTCGGAAACCGCCGCAATACATCCGGTATTGGCTCCGATGGAATCACAGATCTGCGACGCAAAATCCTGCAGATCCCCCATGGGAGAATATTTGCGGAAGATCACACCCCCGTCCTTCTCCGTGTAAATCTCCAGCGGATCTCCTTCACGGATTTTTAAGGTTCTTCTGATTTCTTTGGGAATGACGATTCTCCCCAAATCGTCAACTCTACGAACAATTCCTGTTGCTTTCATAGTATATCTTTCTCCTTTTACGATACATTTGACGGGCGGCAGGTTGCCGCCCCTACATTCAAAAATGTTGGTGCGTGCTTGTAGGGGCGACCATTGGTCGCCCGCCGCCCTACAATAATTTTACAAATTACGCTGTTAGTATCTGTAAAAGGCAGAGAATTTATACTTCATAAAACCGTGTGCTTTGTTTTGCCGTTCTGTTTCTTTAGGATTGCTATCAAGGGCCATTGGATTCTAATGAATACCCTTCAAATCATATAGCAAATGACTGTTTTGGGTGAAAAATTCCTTACCAGTGTGACATTTTTGGAAAAATGGGTCAGGAAAAATAACAAACAGAAAACTTCAAATTATTGCATTTCCTTTTTACTGTGATATAATTATTGTGTATGAATATGGCCCCCGGTTCGGGTGGAGAAAGAGGTTGTTATGATTTACGAAAACGAACACGGAATTTCTCAGCAACAGCTTCATCAGGCCCTTGAAAAGTCTTTGGAAGGCCGGGATTTAAAAAAGGTCCTGATTATTCCCCCGGATTTTACCCGCATGTATTCCGGTGCAGGTAAAATCACAGCGATCTACTATGATCTTTTGAAGGACACCTGTCAGGTAGATATCATGCCCGCACTGGGTACACATGTCCCCATGACCAAGGAAGAATGGGTCGCATTCTTCGGCGAGGGCGTTCCTTATGAACGGATGCTGGTGCATAACTGGCGTACCGATGTGATCAAGTTGGGTGAAGTCCCTGCAGAATTTGTTGCCCAGGTTTCCGAGGGTCTGGTACAGACCGGTGTCGATGTGGAAGTCAACCGGCTTCTCATGGATCCCAGTTACGATCTGATCCTGTCCATCGGCCAGGTGGTCCCCCACGAAGTGGTGGGCATGGCCAATTACAGCAAAAACATTTTTGTGGGTATCGGCGGCTCTTCCATGATCAACTCCTCCCACATGCTGGGTGCCTTCTACGGCATGGAGCGAATTATGGGCAAGGACTTCTCCCCTGTCCGCAAGGTCTTTGACTATGCACAGGAGAACTTCCTGTCTCAGATCCCCCTGGTCTATGTTTTGACTACCACCACCAACAATGGTGACGATGTGACCATCCACGGTCTGTACATCGGTAGTGAACGCAGCAATTTTGAGGCCGCTGTCAAAAAGAGCCAGCAGATCAATCTGACGCACATGGCAAACCGGCTGCAGAAAGTCGTTGTCTATTTGGATCCCCGGGAGTTCAAGAGTACCTGGCTGGACAATAAGGCCATTTACCGTACCCGTATGGCCATTGCCGACGGCGGTGAGCTGATTGTGCTGGCACCTGCTGTGGCACACTTTGGCGAGGACGAGGAAAATGACCGTTTGATCCGCAAGTACGGCTATGTGGGCCGGGAAAAAGTATTGCAGCTTGTGGAAGAAAATGACGATCTGAAGGAAAACCTGTCTGTTGCAGCACATCTGATCCACGGTTCCTCCGACGGTCGTTTTAATATCACCTACTGTGCAGGCAAGATGTCCGAAGAAGAAGTCCGTGGTGCAGCTTTCAACTATGCCCCCTATGCCGAGATGGCTGCCAAGTACGATCCTTCCAAGCTGGTCGACGGCTTCAACACCGTAGACGGCGAGGAGATCTTCTACATCTCCAACCCCGCACTGGGCCTTTGGGTCTGTGATGACTGATTTTGTTAATTAAAATATTAAGATAAAGGAGCATCCAATCATTATGAAAAAAGCTGACATTGGTTTGATCGGTCTGGCCGTTATGGGTGAAAACCTGGTGCTGAACATGGCATCCAAGGGCTTCACCGTAGCCGTTTTTAACCGCACCACCGACAAAGTCAAGAATTTCGTGGAAGGCCGCGGTGCAGGCAAGAGCATTATCGGTACTTATTCCATGGAAGAACTGGTTGCCAGCATCGAAAAGCCCCGTAAGATCATGATGATGATCAAGGCCGGCTCTGCTGTCGATTCTACCATCGAAGCTCTGCTGCCCCTGCTGGACGATGGCGACATCATTATTGATGGCGGCAACTCTCACTTCCCCGACACCGTCCGTCGTACTGCTTATGTGGAATCCCAGGGCAAGCTCTATGTTGGCTCCGGTGTTTCCGGCGGTGAAGAAGGTGCCCTGAACGGTCCCTCCCTGATGCCCGGCGGCTCTCCCGCTGCATGGCCCCATGTGAAGGACATTATGCAGGCCATCTGTGCAAAGGTGGAGGATGGCTCTCCCTGCTGCGACTGGGTTGGCGAAGACGGTGCAGGCCACTTTGTTAAGATGGTCCACAACGGTATTGAGTACGGCGATATGCAGCTGATTTGCGAAGCTTATCATCTGATGAAGAATATGCTGGGCATGTCCGATGACGAGATGCATGAAGTATTTGCCGAATGGAACAAGGGCGACCTGGACAGCTATCTGGTTGAGATCACCCGTGACATTTTGGCTTACAAGGATACCGATGGCGAGCCCATCGTGGAGAAGATCCTGGACACCGCAGGCCAGAAGGGCACCGGCAAGTGGACCGGCATCGCTGCTTTGGACGAGGGCGTTCCTCTGACCCTCATCGGTGAGGCTGTATTTGCCCGCTGCCTGTCTGCCATGAAGGACGAGCGTGTTGCTGCCTCTGCAGTTCTGCCCGGTGCAACTGATACCATCCCCGCACTAAGTGCTGAGGAGAAGGCTCAGTGGATCGAAAACATCCGCTGTGCACTGCTGGCCTCCAAGATCGTTTCCTACGCACAGGGCTACACCCTCATGCGTGCAGCCGCCAAGACCTACGGCTGGAACCTGAACTACGGCGGCATCGCTCTGATGTGGCGTGGCGGCTGTATCATCCGCAGCGTATTCCTGGGCAAGATCAAGGAAGCATTTGACGCAAATCCTGCTCTCACCAACCTGCTGCTGGATCCC
>JAZNZG010000097.1:0-2146 GCA_045594825.1 Faecousia sp.
TACAGCTCGTCCAGCACTTCCTTCAGTTCGTTATCGGAAAAACCGCGGATCAGCAATTCCTGATCGTCCGGCTCCATTTCCACAAAGGTTTCAGCCGCCAGCTCCTTGGGGAGCAGACGGAACAGCAGGGGGATCTTCTGATCCTCCAGCATGACAAAAAGTGCCGCAATATCGGCAGGATTCATGGTGACAAGAATATCCCGCAGGGTAGAATATTTTTTGTCCTCCAGCATTTTGATCAGTGCTTTTTCTACAATTACAAAGCGTTCTGACATCCGGTGTTACCTCCTCATTTTTTATGAAGCACCGGGGTCAAAGGTCAGCGGCACCACAGCCGCGTCCGACAACTTCGGCCCGGTATACTGCCGCTGGTACTGCCCGCGTCCATGGTGTTCCCTCCTTTTTTGCACAGATACTGTTATTTTATACCGCCGCATAACCAATGTCAAGGGCTGGGAATTTTGTTGCAAAAACTTTTATGTTTTGAGCAGAGCAGGTGACGGAGGCTGCACTGCTTCTATATTTTTTCTGCTTTTTTCGGTATAAAGCTCCAGTATTTTTGTGCCTGCCGTAAAGTCAATTGTGAAAATTGACAGAAACGACTATGCTATTTTAGATAATTTTATCCCTTTCATAATCGGTAAAAATATGATATGTTATCTGTGGAATTTTATGATGGAACGGGTTGTGCCTGTTCTACCTAAACTGAAAACATAAGGAGCTGTGACCATGTACTTCCAGAAAAAACGCTGCATCGCAATGCTGCTGGCCGGTGGCCAGGGCAGCCGACTGAAGGTCCTGACAGAGAAAACTGCCAAGCCTGCCGTACCCTTTGGCGGTAAGTACCGCATTATTGACTTCCCCCTCTCCAACTGCGTCAACTCCGGCATCGACACCGTAGGTATTCTGACTCAGTATCAGCCTCTGGAGCTGAACGAATACATCGGCAACGGTCAGCCCTGGGGCCTGAACAAGACCCACAGCTGTGCTCAGGTGCTGCCCCCCTATGAACGCCACGACAAGAAGAGCGGCTGGTATAAGGGCACAGCCAACGCCATTTATCAGAACATCGATTTCATCGAGCGTTTTGACCCCGACTATGTTGTCGTTCTGTCCGGTGACCATATTTACAAGATGGACTACGCTGACATGGTGGCATACCATGAAAAGCACAATGCTTCCTGCACCATCGCTGTCCGTGACGTGCCTTTGAAGGAAGCATCCCGCTTCGGCATCTTGAACACCAACCCCGACAACTCCATTTATGAGTTTGAGGAGAAGCCCAAGAAGCCCAAGTCCACCAACGCCTCCATGGGTATCTATGTATTCAACTGGAAGGTCTTGCGGGATGCACTGATCGTTGATGAAGAGGACGAGCATTCCTCCAATGACTTTGGTAAGAACATCATTCCTTATCTGCTGAACAACGGCCACAAGATGATGGCTTACAACTTCAATGGCTACTGGAAGGATGTGGGCACCATCGATTCTCTGTGGGAAGCCAACATGGAACTGCTGGGCAAGAATCCTGAGTTCGACATCCGCGGCGACGAGAGCAGCAAGATCTACGCCCGTAACGATGCCCATCCTTCTTCCTACATCGATGAGAATGCCAAGACAGTCAACTGCTTCATCGCAGAAGGCTCCGAGGTCTACGGCACTGTCCGTCACAGCATCATTTCCGTGGGCTGTACCGTGGGTGAGGGTGCCCCGGTAGAAGATTCCGTGGTCATGCCCGGTGTTGTTATTGAGTCCGGTGCCATCGTCCGTCACGCCATTTTGGGCGAAAACAGTAAGGTCTGCCGCAACGCTGTTGTGGGCGGTGCTTTTGATGAAGGTGAAAACATGCAGATCAGTGTCACTTCCAAGGGAGCTGTCGTAGAGGCTAACACCGTGCTCCTGCCCGGTGACATGCTGTAAGGAGGTACGTGCTATGAAAGCAATGGGTATTATTTTTGCAAATGACGGCAGCATCGGTTCTTTGACCGAGAAGCGTACGATGGCCAGCCTGCCCTTCGGCGGCCGCTATCGCCAGGTGGACTTTGCTCTTTCCAATCTGTCCGCAGCAGGTATCCGCCATGTTGGTATCATCACTCGCCACAGCTATCAGAGCCTTATGAACCACATCGGCTCCGGTGAAGAATGG
>JAZNZG010000098.1:0-12819 GCA_045594825.1 Faecousia sp.
GTTTACCTCACCACCTGGGTCAAGGTAAAGGAGAATTGGCGTGACAGTGATTTCCTGGTACGCAATTTCGGTTACAGAGAATAATTTCCAAGTTTAAGTCCTGCGTTCCTGCGAACCCTATGTTTGGAGGGGATAGAATGAACGCACAGGATTACTGGCAAGTGTTTTTAGAAACGGGTGCACCGGAATTTTACTTGCTTTATAACAATGCACGAAGAATGGAGCAATCCAATGTACTTGACGATACAGGGCCTTGTGTTGCGGGTCACACCTTACAATGATACAGATTCGTTTCTCACAGTACTGTCCCGGGACCGGGGCAAGCTTACTGTGAAGGCCAGGGGGCTGCGGAGAAAAAACAGCCCCCTTGTTGCACCTTGTCAGCTGCTTGCATTTGGTGAGTTCGTTCTGTTTGAATACAAAGACGCCTATACGGTCAATGAGGCCCATACCATAGAACTGTTCCAAAATTTGCGTAAGGACTTGCAAAAGCTTTCTTTGGGTACATATTTTGCACAGGCGGCAGAAGTGCTGTCCCAGGAAGATATGCCGAATCCGGACCTGTTGTCTCTGGTTCTGAACTGTCTTTACGCTTTGTCAAAATTGGATATTGCAGAAGAACAGGTTAAAGCCGTATTTGAGCTTAGAAGTGCCTGCCTTTCCGGTTATACTCCGGATTTAAGCGGCTGTCATCGCTGCGGAAACGGACAGCCGGACTACTTTGATATTGCAGCCGGCAGATTGGAATGTGCCGGCTGCCGGGACCCTTTTTCCAATGGAATCCGTATGCCGGTATCTCCGGCCGTATTGGACTGTATGCGGTATATTTGCCATTGTGATCCAAAGCACTTATTTTCCTTTGAAGCCGGCGATGTAACCCTGCATATGTTGTCCAACACCACGGAGAGTTACCTCACCACGCAGTTGGAACGAAGCTTCTCTACACTTGACTTTTACAAATCACTGCTTAATCCAATGATACTACATGATTAGGAGAATATCATGTCTACACTTTATGAAAAATCATTATTGAAACTGGAGCTGGATCAGGTCCTTGAAATGCTGTCCCAATGTGCCGGTAGTCAAGAGGGCAAAGCGGCCTGTATGAATTTGATTCCTTCTTCAGATATTGACGATGTGCACGCCATGCTGGAGGAAACAACGGCTGCATATGATCTTAGTACCATCAAGGGTTATCCCAGTTTTTCTGATGTAAAGGATGTAACCGAGTCCCTGGGACGTGCTGATCGAGGTGGCAGCCTGCAGCCAAAGGAACTGTTGCGAATCGGCGGTGTGTTACGCTCGGCAAGAATGGTTAAAGCATATGTTGCCGATGATGAGAAGGAAACAGTGCTGGATCCGCTGTTTGCTATGCTGACGCCCAATAAATTTCTGGAAGATAAAATCTTCGGTGCGATTCTTTCTGAGGAGGAAATCGCCGATACTGCCAGCCCGGAGCTGGCAAATATTCGCCGACATATGCGTGTCCAAAGTGCGAAGGTAAAAGACAGTCTGCAGAAGATCATTTCCTCTCCTGCCTATTCCAAACTTTTACGCGAGCCCATTATTACGATTCGCCAGGGACGCTATGTTGTGCCCGTCAAGAGTGAATGTAAAAATGATGTGCCTGGTCTTGTTCATGATGTATCTGCAACAGGTTCCACTTATTTTGTTGAGCCCATGTCTGCAGTCAACGCCAATAATGCACTGCGTGAGCTGGAACTGGAGGAGAAGAAGGAGATCGAACGTATCTTAGCAGAGTTGTCTGCAGATGTAGCTTCCCATAATGAAACGATCAGTGATAATTTCCACCTGCTGGTAAGGTTGGATGTTATCTTTGCCAAGGCAAGGCTTTCTTTTAAAATGCGGGCAGTGACCCCTATTATGAATGATACGGGCAGAGTAGATCTTAGAAATGCCCGCCACCCGCTGATTGATGCTAAAACTGTTGTTCCGATCTCTCTGTATTTGGGCACAGACTTTGATACCATGATTATCACTGGCCCCAATACCGGTGGCAAGACGGTTACGCTTAAAACTGTAGGCTTGCTCACACTGATGGCCGAATGCGGCCTGCATATTCCGGCCGGGGATGGCAGTTGTCTGTCGACCTTTGATGCGATCCTTGCAGATATTGGTGATGAACAATCAATTGCACAAAGTCTGTCCACATTCTCCAGCCACATGCGTACCATTGTGGATGTTGTTGACCAGTGTGATGACCGTACGCTTGTCCTTTTTGATGAACTTGGTGCCGGTACCGACCCGGCAGAAGGTGCGGCGTTGGCGATTGCGTTGATCGAGTTCTGCCGCAAAATGGGCAGCCGGGTGATCGCAACCACCCACTATGCGGAGCTGAAGCTTTATGCGATGCGTACTGCCGGTGTTATTAATGCATCCTGCGAGTTTAATGTGGAGACACTACAGCCCACATATAAGCTTTTGATCGGCATTCCCGGAAAATCCAATGCCTTTGCAATTTCCAGACGCCTTGGTTTGTCCGAAGACATACTGAAAGAAGCAACAGATCTTGTCAGTCAGAGTGATAAAGACTTTGAGGATGTACTCTCTCAGCTTGAGCAACAGCGTCAGCAGATGGAATCTGCCCGCACAGAAGCTGAGCGGCTCCGCCAGGAAACAGCGAAGATCAAGGAACAAAGCGAGGCTTACAGTGCTCAGCTTGCGAAAGAGCGTGAGAAAGCAATGGAGCAGGCACGCAGAGAGGCTCAGAGCATTATTGATGATGCAAGACGCACAGCCAACGCCGCTGCTGAGGAAATCAAGGCACTGAAAAAGCAGCTTGCCGACAGTGCGGATACCCAGGGTATCAACCAACGCCAGGCTGAACTGCGTCGCAGTTTGAATGAGGCGGAGGCAAAGCTTCACCAAGGTATGACTGAAAAGAGCCGCCCTGAGCCAACCAGGGAAGTCATGGTAGGTGACACGGTGGAATTGCTGAAACTCGGTACAAAGGCCAGCGTTATCGCAATCAACAGCGATGGCTCTTATCAGCTCCAGGCTGGTATTCTGAAGCTCAACGCCAAACCTGATGAAGTATATCTTTTGGAGCAGGACAACCCATACAAGCAAAAGGGCGGGCGGCCTGCACATTCCGGCCGTGAGATGAAAATGACAGCTATGTCGCCTGAAATCGATCTGCGTGGTATGGACACAGTTGAGGCGATTTGTGTTTTGGACCGTTATATGGATGAGGCGATGCGGTCCAATCTTCCCTCCGTCCGGATCATCCATGGAAAGGGAACCGGTGCATTACGCAGTGCCGTTCAGCAATCTCTTCGTAAAAATAAATTTGTTAAAAAGTTTCGTCTTGGACTCTACGGCGAAGGCGAGGACGGCGTAACAATTGCTGAGTTTCGATAAAATCACTATATAAACATGTATTGTCAGCACTATGGTTGGTCACTTCGGTGGAAATTACTGGAAACAGGTTGACTTTTGCTGCAAATTTCTGTATCATATATCCATACAGTCACATCCTTTGGTGTGACATGAAGGAGTGAATGATATGTTCAGTAAAGAGATCATCGTCCGTTGTGAGTCTGGTCTGCATAATCGGCAGGCTACATACTTTGTGCAGAAGGCAAATGAGTTCAGCTGTGCGATCACCCTTGAATCCGGTAACCGCAAAATGAACGCAAAGAGCCTTTTGGGAATCATGTCCCTTGGCGTTATCACCGGTACTGTTGTGACCATAACAGCATCCGGCCCCAATGCTGAGGAGGCTGTAAATGCTCTTGAAGCATTGCTTCAGCGTGATGTTTATTGATTTTTAAGAGATTGCCGCCTCAACCGCTTGCCGTGTTGAGGCGGTTCTTTCATGGAGTAAACTTATGGTTTTTGACGAACTGAAGGAAAAGGCACTCAGCCTTCCGCTGTCTCCGGGTGTCTACATTATGCGTGACCGTTCCGGGCAAGTGATCTATGTAGGCAAGGCCAAAAAACTGAAAAACCGGGTCAGTCAGTACTTTTTAAATTCCAAATCTCATTCACCGAAAACGCAGATTATGGTGAGCAAGATCCATGATTTTGATGTGATTGTTGCTGCGTCGGAATTTGAAGCACTTGTGCTGGAGTGTTCCCTGATCAAAAGGCATATGCCGAAGTATAACATTTTGTTAAAGGATGACAAGGGTTATCCGTTTCTTCGGCTGAACATGAATGACGCATATCCCCATATCACATTGGTTGGTAAGGTATCTGATGATGGTGCTTTGTATTACGGACCTTATGGAAGTCGTGGCGTAACACAGGCGATTCTGGAATCTGTCCTTTCTGCATTACAGCTGCCTAACTGTAACAGAAGCTTTCCTAAGGATTTTTCCAAGGACCGCCCGTGTCTGCATTATCACATGAACCAGTGTCGTGGATGGTGTCAGGGAAAATTGTCTCAGGAAGAGTACCTTAAAACCATTGAGCATGCAAAACACCTCTTGTCGGGAAATTTTAAGGCTGTATCCGAGGATATTAAGACGCAAATGCTTGAAGCCGCTGAAGATCTGAATTTTGAACTGGCAGCAAGCCTCCGTGACCGTTTGCGTGCCATTGAGTCCCTTGGTCAAAAGCAACTCGTCACCGCAGGAACCATCGCTGACACAGATGTTGTTGCATTTGCTCAAACGGAAGCGAAAGCATGTTTTTCTGTGCTGCATTTCAGCGGTGGAAATTTGCTTGACAAAGACTATGAAATTTTGCAGGCACAAGATGATACGGAAACTGCTGTGTCCAGCTTGCTTAAACAGTATTATATGAATCGGGGTTTCGCTCCCAAAATCATTTTGCTTCCATTTAAACTGGAAGATACCGATCTGCTCCAGGAGTTTTTACTGAAACAATATAACTGTAAAACACAAATCAAAGTTCCACAGCGTGGCGATAATGTGCGACTAATCGAGCTGGCAGAGAAAAACGCAATGGAAGAAGCACTGCGTATCACGACCCGTGAAGAACGGATCCATGGAACGCTTCATAATCTTGGTAAAATGCTTGGCATTGATACACCAAACAGGATAGAATCTTTTGATATTTCCAATATTTCCGGTACGGACATCGTTGCCAGTATGGTGGTTTTCCAAAATGGAAAGCCGCTGAAAAGTAATTATAAGCGGTTTAAGCTGGAAAATATGGAAGATCAGGATGACTATGCTGCTATGCACCAAGTCATAACCCGCCGATTTGCCCATTTCAAAAACGGTGATAAGGGTTTTGACACGGCACCTGACCTTCTGCTGATCGATGGTGGGATCGCACATGCCGCGACAGCTCTCAGAGCACTGGAAGAGCTTGAATTGTCTTTTCCCGTATTCGGCATGGTAAAGAACGAAAAACACCGTACAAGCGGCCTGGTAACCTCTGGAGGAAAGCAAATTGATATTGTTGGCAATCAGTCTGTCTTTTCCTTTGTCGGCACCATTCAGGAGGAGACACACCGTTTTGCCATCACTTACCATCGGGAACTTAGAAGTAAACGGCTGCAAAAGTCTGAGCTGGATCATATACCTGGCATCGGCCCGAAGCGTAAGCAGGATCTATTAAAAGCATTTCATTCCATTAAAGCGATCTCTAATGCATCGCTTTCTGAACTGGAGCGGGTGGTGCCAAAAGATACCGCACGCCGACTGTTTGATTATTTTAATGAGAAGAAAGGGTAGGGGACCACATGCGTGTTATTACCGGTAAAGCACGGGGTGTCACACTTAAAACGCCGGACGGTCTTGCAACAAGGCCCACCAGCGACCGTGTGAAAGAGGCTTTATTCAGTGTTATTCAATTTGATATTCCCTGTGCCAAAGTACTGGATCTTTTTGGCGGCACCGGACAGCTTGGGATCGAAGCCTTGAGCAGAGGTGCAAAGGAAGCTGTTTTTGTTGATCAAAGTGAGGCTGCCTGCAAACTGATAAAAGAAAACCTAAAGCGTACAAAATTGGAGCAACAGGGGAAAGTGATCTGCTCTGATTACCTTTCTTACCTGAAACGCAGTCATGAAAGATTCGATATTATCTTTTTGGATCCCCCATATGCAGAAGTTTTTTTAGAAAATTCGTTAAAAATGATAACAGAAATTGACATTTTGCAATCTGATGGTATAATAGTTGCGGAACGTCCCCTTGGAAAAGACATTCCATGGGATTTTCCTGGGTATAATCGTTCCCGAGACTATAAATACGGCAAGACCCTGATAACCATCTACCGTAAGGAATCCCCTGCGGAGCGTGCGTAATATGAAGATTGCAATTTACCCCGGCAGCTTTGATCCGATCACAAGCGGACACTTGAATATTATTCAGCGAGCTGCAAATATTTTTGATAAGCTGATCGTATGCGTAATGGTGAACGCGTCCAAAGCTCCGATGTTCTCCCTGCAGGAGCGAGTGGATATGATACACACCGTTACCTGCGACATCCCTAATGTTGAGGTGGATTCATCCAATGAATTGTTGGCTGAATACGCCAAGCGTAAGGGCAGCTGTGTGATCGTTAAGGGACTTCGTGCCGGATCCGATTTTGAAAATGAGTTCCAAATGGCACTAATCAATCATAAGATTAACCCTAACCTGGATACAATGTTCCTGACAGCGGAACATCAATATATGTATCTGAGTTCCAGTACGGTTAAAGAATTGGGAAGTTATGATGTAGATCTTTCTGATTTTTTACCGGAGGAAATCATACCGGTATTTAAACAGCGTATAGCTGACACCCGTCAAGGAGGAGATAGAAAATGAACGAACAAACTGTAGAAGATATCATTTCTGCGTTATATGACATGGTGCAGGATGCAAGATCCATGCCTCTGTCCGCTGAAAAGTGCATTCTGGAGCGTGACAAGGTTTTGGACATGCTGGATGAGATTATTGCCCAACTGCCCGTTGAACTGAAACAGGCACGCACCATCGTTGAGTCCAGAAACGAACTCATCGGCCAGGCTCGCCGTGAGGCAGAGTCCACCATCCGCCAGGCACAGGATAAGGCTAACAAGATGGTTTCTGAGGAAGCTATTTACCAGGAAGCTAAGCGTCAGTGCCAGGAAATGGTCCTGCAGGCTCAAAACCGTATGGCTGAACTGCGTAAGGTCAGCAACGACTATATGGATGATGCACTGCGTCGTACTGAGGAAGCTATCTCTCTGTCTTTGGAAGATGTCCGAGACACACGTGCAAAGTTTAAGGCTCTTGTAGAAGCTCAGGAAAAGCGTTCCGTAGCAGTTGAAGCAGAGCAGTAATTAACTTTAAAAAACAGCTCAAAGATAAATTTGAGCTGTTTTTTTGAATTGAAATTGGAGGCAATAACTATGAATTACTTGGATCGTTATAATTTTTGGTGCAATGCCGGTTTGCCTGCTGATGTCCAACAGGAACTGGCTGCAATTAAGAATGACGAAGAAGAGCTCAAGGGACGTTTCGGCAGCGACCTTCAATTCGGTACCGCTGGTATGCGTGGAATTATGGGTGCCGGCAGCAACCGTTTAAACCGTTATACCGTTCACAGAGCTGCACAGGGTATGGCCGCATGGCTTGCTACAACGGATCTTCCCAAGAAAGCGGCCATTGGCTATGATTCCCGTCACAACTCTCAGCTCTTTGCCGAGGTTTGTGCTGTTGCTTTTGCCGAACTGGGTATTCATACATACCTTTATGATCGTTTGGCACCCACTCCCATGCTTTCTTATGCTGTTCGTGAGCTGAATTGCGGTTGTGGCATCGTTATTTCTGCCAGCCATAATGCAGGTGCATATAATGGTGTCAAGTGCTACGGACCCGATGGTTGCCAGATGACGGATGAGCCTGCTGCTATTGTTACGGAAAAGATCGCCTCTATTCCTTATTTTGTACCGGAGCAGAAGACCTTTGCTGACTTCATGAAAGAAGGTCTGATCAGCTACATTGGCCAGGACATTTGGGAAAAGTATTACAAGACCGTTTTGGCTGAAGCTGTTGATCCGGAAATGATTCGTTCTGCCGGCCTGAATATTGTTTATACGCCTTTGTGCGGTACCGGCAATGAGCCTGTTCGCGAAATTCTCGGCCGTTTGGGTGTGAATATTACTGTTGTATCCTGCCAGGAAATGCCTGACGGCGACTTTAAGACCTGTGAATACCCCAACCCTGAAACAGATGCAGCTCTGAATGAAAGCTATAAGGTGGCCAAGAATGCACCCTGCGATGTAATTTTGGGTACCGATCCCGATGCGGACCGTGTAGCGATCGCCGTTCCCTTTGGTGATGGCTTTAAGAAACTGTCAGGAAATGAACTGGGATGCCTGCTGTTGGATTATATTTTAAAGGCACGTTCCGCACAGAACAACATTCCGGATGGGGCAATTGCAGTACGCAGCATCGTGTCCTCTCCGTTGGCCGATGAGATCGCCAAGAAGTACGGCGTCATAATGAAGGCTGTTTTGACCGGCTTTAAGTATATTGGCGGTGAAATCCTGGAACTGGAGCAGAAGAACGAGCAGCATAAGTTTATCTTTGGCTTTGAGGAAAGCTGTGGCTACCTCAAGGGAACATATGCTCGCGATAAGGATGCTGTCGTTGCTTCCATGCTGGTTTGTGAATTGGCTGCAAACCTTAAAAGGCAGGGCAAGACCATTTTGGATGCTTTGAATGAAGTATACGCAACCTACGGCTATTATCTTGCTTATGTGCAGAGCATCGAGCTGACCGGTGCCGATGCAATGGAAAAGGCTGCAAAGATGATGGCTGATCTGCGTGAATCTGTACCTGCAACAATCGGCGGTGCAGCGGTCACCGGTGTGCGTGACTACCGCAGCAGCATCGACAAGAACATGGTCACCGGCGAGGAAACAAAGATTCTCCTGCCTAAGTCCAATGTTTTGGAGTTCCTGCTTGGGGAAAGCGGCAGTGTTATTGCTCGCCCCTCCGGTACAGAGCCCAAGGTCAAGTTCTACTATACTGCAGTAGCACAGGATCAGGAATCTGCTAAACAGCTGTTGGATGCAATGGTTGTTCAAATGTCTAAGTAAGTTCCAATTTATATAACAGAGGCAGGCTTTGGCCTGCCTCTGTTATATTTTGATTTGAACAGAATAGGTTATAATGAAAGGGGAGGGGAGCATGGCAACCAAGTATATAAAGCATCAAGGTGGGAGTGCCTTTGCGGTAAATATTTTAACAGGGGCTGTACTTTCAATTTTAACAGGTGCATTTCTTGTGATGATAACGGCAGCTGTAATGGTTAAAGGTGCAATACCACAGACAAGCAGCACATATATATTATACATCATATTGTTTGTTTCAACTTTTTTAGGATCTGTCTATTGCTGTCACAGGGCAGAAGGGAAGTATGCCATAATCAGTTTTGGAAATATTGCGATATGTCTTTTTGCATTGATCGCAACAAACATCATATTCTTCCATGGTGAATTTAATAAATTATGGATAAGTCTGATTGTAACTATAGCCAGTGGTGCATCGTCATGCTGTATTGCTTCTACCGGCAAACGGCCAAAGAAAAGACGAAAGGGAGTTATATAGCGTGTTGTACAATTTTAACAAACAGGTAAATATCATTTACCTGTTTGTTAAAATTTGCAGGATTGCATGCAAAACTATATGTTGTACTGAAACAATATTTCCTGTCACTACATCTTGAAAATAATCTAAATTGATAAATAAACAGTGGTGATTGGTTAATATGGTTAACATAAATGCGTTAACATAAAAAATGTACATAATTGACAAAAATAGTTGAAATATCCAAATATGCTTGCAAATATTCAATTTTTGGTGTATACTGGCATAAATTAAGCAATAATGATATTATTTGTTTCCAGTGTTATGTATGCCGATATTTCACCATATTCCTAGCATTTTATGAGGGTGGGGTACTGTTGCGGCATTTGTTTTCCCGCAGAAGGTTACAAGTTTGTAACTGCAGTATGCGTATATTTATTCTTGCGTTTTTATGGATTGCATCCATAGCAATGGGAATGTATGTGGCGTCTGATTTTAAAGAGGCCAATATTTCTTTCATGCATAGCGTTGTATTACAGCCTATATCAATTGCCGGATTGTCAGCCATTTTACTGCTTCCGCTCTTTATTTCTATAATTGCTTTATGGCTGGAATTCAAAGAGCTGATCTGTATTCTTTGCTGTTTGCGGGGCTTTGTTTTAGGCTATTGCCTTATTGGCATACTTCAAGCGTTCGGATCTTCGGGATGGCTTATATGTGCCATGCTGCTATTCTCCAATTTTGCTTGTTCTTTATTCCTGTTCACCCATTGGCTTAACAGTTCATTCGGTGTAATTTCTTTTTTAATTTCTGCCGCCATAATCGGCTGTACGGATTATTTTTTGATCTCACCATATTTGGTCTATATCATAAATTTACAATAGAGGAAAGGTAGCACATATTCATGTTGGACTTGATCAAAGCCTATGAAAATTACCTCACTAAGGTAAAACAGGCATCTGCCAACACCATTGCTTCGTATATGCGTGACATCCGGCAATTCGCCGAGTGGCTGCAGGATAACGATGAATTGGATGTTTTGGATGCTACACAACTGAATATTGACGGTTATCTGCGTTATTTGGAAAGTAACGGAAAATCCGGTGCTACTGTTTCCAGATGTCTGGCCAGCCTCAAGAACTTCTATTCTTATTTGGTTTCTTCCGGTTTTTTGGAGAAGACTCCGGTTACAGACATCCATGTTGATAGGGGAGAAAAGAAGATCCCGCAGATCCTGACCGGCAAGGAGATCGAATTATTACTGTCTCAGCCTGTATGTGTTGATGCTAAAGGCTACCGGGATAAGGCAATGCTGGAAGTACTTTATGCTACCGGCATTCGTGTCAGCGAACTTATCGATTTGAACCTTGAAGATGTAAGTCTTGATCAGGGTATTATTAAGTGTAGTGGTACAAAAAAATCCAGAATCATCCCTTTGTATCCTGCAGCACTGCGTGCTTTAAGCGTTTACCTCCGTAATGTACGGGATTCCATGATCGCCGATAGGGGAGAACGTGCCCTTTTTGTCAATGTCAGTGGGACACGCATGAGCCGCCAGGGCTTCTGGAAACTGCTGAAGCATTACCAAGCAACTGCACGTATTGATAAGGAGATCACGCCTCATACCTTACGTCACAGCTTTGCAGTACATCTTTTGGAGAATGGAGCAGACATTGGTTCGCTGCAGGAGCTGATGGGTCATAGTGATATTTCTTCTACCCAGCTTTACACCCAAATGATTAACCAAAAGATAAAATCCGTATACGAAAAATGCCATCCAAAAGCATAATAAAAAGAGCACCGTAAGGTGCTCTTTTTATTATGCTTTATTATGATAACCTGTCATAGCAGCCAACAAATCTATTTCCATTTGCTGAATGTCTTTAGTCATAGCCAGACCTTCGTCAATGTCCACATCGGAAAAGCTGCCGTTATTGGTGCATACGATGCGGTTGTTCTTTCCTGACAGCAGCAGCTCAACGGCAAGATAACCCATCTTTGTGGCATTGACTCTGTCTCGGCCGGTAGGGGAGCCACCTCTTTGAATATGTCCAAGAACAGTTACGCGGGGATCCAAATCAATGCTGTCTCTGATTTGCTGAGCAATTTTAGTGGCGTGTCCGGCACCTTCTGCAACAACGATCATGTAGTGAGTGAAACCATGTAATCTTGCCTGGCGGAGTTTTTCGATAACATCCTTTTCAAAATTGATCTCTTTTTCCGGTACAAGGACCGCTGTTGCACCAACAGCGAGACCAACATACATAGCAAGATAGCCGGCATTCCGGCCCATAACCTCAACAACAGAGCAACGCTCATGGGACTGCATGGTGTCGCGAAGTTTATCGATGCATTCGATTGCTGTATTTGCGGCAGTATCAAAACCAATTGAATAGTTAGTACATACAATATCGTTATCAATTGTGGCAGGTATGCAAACCACATTGATACCGTACTTAGACAGGGCACGGGCACCGCGAAATGTACCGTCGCCGCCAATAGCGATAATGCTGTCCAGACCAAGGAACTTGCAAGTAGAAACAGCCCGTAGCTGACCTTCTTCCGTCATAAATTCTTTGCTGCGAGCGGTATACAAAATCGTACCACCACGATTGATCGTTCGGGAAACGCTGCTTGCATCCATTTTGACCACATCGCCATGTATCAGACCGTTCCAGCCGCGGCGAATACCGTAAACTTCAATACCATGATACAAGCAAGTGCGGACTACCGCACGAACAGCGGCATTCATGCCGGGTGCGTCGCCGCCGCTTGTAAGCACACCAATGCGTTTAATATCCATAGTATTCAACCTCCTGTTAATTTTTCTTTATTGTAACACTAATAATCTGTCTTGTAAAGTTAAAAGAATTATTGTAAAAATCAAAAATTTCTCTTGACTGTAAACCTGGTTAATAGTATATGATAACCTTAGAAAGGCGGTGATTATATGCAAATTCAGGATGTCGAACGAGAAACCGGTCTTGACAGAGCGACGATTCGCTTCTATGAAAAGGAAAACATCGTTGTTCCCCAAAGGATGGAAAACGGTTACCGTACCTATAGTTCCGATGACGTAGCACTTTTATTAAAGATTAAGCTGCTGCGTCAGCTTGGGGTTAGCTTATTTAACATTAAAAGTCTGCAAAAGGGAACTGGTAATTTTAGCGAAATCTTATCAGATCAGATCAACGCTCTTGAAAACCAACTCCGTTTAAATGAGCAGGCAAAATTTGTTTGTGTCGAAATGCAACGAGACGGAGCAAAATATGAAAACTTAGATACAGTTCATTACTTAAACCTTTTGGAATCACCCCTTGCATCT
>JAZNZG010000099.1:0-3554 GCA_045594825.1 Faecousia sp.
TTCAAGCTGATTTGACAGAGAATAATGTCCTTTTATATTTTCTGTCAGTTTTAGAATTTGAATTGCAAATTCTGTTGATAGATCCGCAAGTTTATTTTCAGCCATCGAAATCACCTCTTTAAATACATTATATCAAAATACATTATATCACAGATTTCAATGAAATCGCGCGGGGCGCGATGAAATCCGAGCAATGCTCGGATGAAATCTGCTTCGCAGATGAAATTAAATCCACCCGTCCGCCGTCAAGGCGGATTTCATCCCCGTAGGGGATTTCATCATCGAAGATGATTTCACCCACCCGCAAGGGTGGATTTAGTTGAAAAGAACGGTAATCGTATCACGATTACCGTTCTTTTCTGGCAGGGGCACAAGGACTTGAACCCTGAGCCTACGGTTTTGGAGACCGCCGCTCTACCAATTGAGCTATACCCCTTTATATAGAAGGCATGGGCCTTATTTTTTGATGGTGGGCCCTCAGGGATTCGAACCCGGGCCTAGCCGGTTATGAGCCGGAGGCTCTAACCAACTGAGCTAAGGGCCCATAAATCACAAGTGCCTGAGCACCATCGCTGAGTCATTATAACACCCCCTTGTGATTCTGTCAAGGGAAAAAACGGCATAAACAGGAAAAACCGCCTGCGGGAATCACCTGCAGGCGGCGACACTTATATTTTCTTTTCGGGCAATTTGCTCCGGCGGCGACGGTATTGGCTGCCGGAACGGCGGGGTTCTTCCGGATCGGCCTTTTCTGCCCGGCGGGCATAGGCCTCTGCGGCTTCGGAGGTTGCTTCATAAGTCAAACGACTGACACGGATAGTACCGTCCGGTTGGTCGGACAAACGGACACGGATCAGAAACTTTCCATGTTCCGGGCAGGTGGCCAGGTCCATGTACCGGCGTCCGGGCTGAGCAAACCAACGGGAACCCAGCATTTGCCGACCACAGGTGGGGCACTGATTTTCAGAACCTGCCATGGCGGACAAAGCAGCACGCTTATCCGGGTAATCATAAAATACCTTGCGACTGATACAGCCGGGAAGCTCAGCACCGTGAAAACCGTTGACATGGTCCTTCAGAGCTTGTGCGTATTCCTCTGTGCCCCGTTTCAGGTCCAGGCGGGCACAAATCAGTGCGGTGTGATAAGCGTCACCCAGGGCGTCGTGTGCGGGACGGGTGGCCTCAATGTCAAACATCTCCATTGCGGTTTTCAATGCCTTCTGTGCATTGGAGCCATCCGTTTGGGCGTTGAAGATCATCTGTGCATTAAACCAGCGGACGATCCAACTGTCATCAATGCCGTACAGCAGAAGATTCTCCCGCAAAATAGTAATATCGTCAAAACCCCAGGTGAGGAAAACGACATCCTCGCCGCACCAGGAGCGGAACTTTTCCATGGCGGTGGTCATAGGCAGACCTTCGTCCCGGAGTTGTGCTTCCTTGATACCGGTCAGCTTGCCCACCCTGCGGTTTAATTTGCGGTAGTATTTGGGTTTTATCAGGACCTGGAATTCATCGGCGACCTGCTGATCCTCGGTTACGCGGACCGCACCGATCTGAATGATCTCACCCCGGATCTGTACCGGCAGTACTTTCCGGGAGGAGGGAGAGCCGGGCCAAGGCTGATTCCATTCCATATCCAAAACAATATAATTCATGGGATTATAACCTCAACGCTTGTAATCTTTTTACTATCATACCACATTCCATTGTATTCTGTAAACAGTAAGTTAAAAAGAAAATGAGAGGGGAGGCCCCTCTCATTTTTTGGAGATAAGCTGTTTTCTGTCCAGCTGACCTTCCTGCCAACCGGCTTCTTTGCCGCAGACGGGACAGGGATCGCAGGAGCGGATACTCTCATAGGTGAAACCGCAGTGCAGACATCTCCACAGGATCGGCTCTGCCTGCTCTGTCAGTGTGCCGTTTTCCACCATTTCCTTCATCTGCCGGAATGTATTGTGATGGACGCCTTCGATCCGGGCGATCTGCATCCAAAGCCGGGCACAGTCGTCAAAGCCTTCCCGCCGTGCCACTTCCGCAAATTCCGGATAGGCGTGGTCGTGTTCATGCAGTTCGCCTTCTGCGGCATATCCCAGATTTTCCAATGTGCTGCCCAACTGATACGGATACCCTGCTGCCAGATCAATGTTGGGGGCACAGGCACCCAGGCTTTTCAGGTGTTCCAAGAATTCTTCGGCGTGGACGGCTTCGTTGGCAGCGGTTTCTTCAAAAACCCGGGCGATCCATTCATAGCCCTCTTTTCGGGCGACTTCCGCGTAGATGCCGTACCGCGTCCGGGCCTGTGATTCTCCGGCAAAGGAACGGGCCAAATTGGTGATGGTAGCTTTGTTCTGATGGTCCATATGCATCCTCCTTGTTTACCATGAGGATACCCGGACAGCTCTGTTTTATACAAAAAAGGCACTGTGAGAAACCACAGTGCCTTTCTGCTTACAGTTCGCAGTTGCCAACAGTTCTGGGGAAGGGGAGGACATCGCGAATATTGCCCATGCCGGTGAGGTACATGACACAACGCTCAAAGCCCAGGCCAAAGCCTGCGTGGCGGGCGGAGCCGTACTTCCGCAGATCCATATAGAAGTCGTAATCTTCGGGATTCATACCCAGCTCTTCAATACGGGCCTTCAGCACATCGTAGTTGTCCTCACGCTGAGAGCCGCCGATGATCTCGCCGATGCCGGGGACCAGACAGTCCATAGCGGCGACGGTCTTACCGTCGGGATTGAGCTTCATGTAGAAGGCCTTGATCTCCTTGGGATAATCGGTAACGAAGACAGGACGCTTAAAAACGACCTCCGTCAAATACCGCTCATGCTCGGTCTGCAGGTCGCAGCCCCAGTGTACGGGGTAAGCAAACTGATCGTTGTTCTTCTCCAAAATTTCAATGGCTTCGGTATAGGTAACATGGCCGAAGTCGGAGTTCACCACGTGGTTCAGACGCTCCAGCAGGCCCTTATCCACAAACTGGTTGAAGAAGTTCATTTCCTCGGGAGCATGCTCCATCACATAGGAGATGATATACTTGATCGTATCCTCGGCAAGACGCATATCGTCAGAAAGGTCTGCAAAGGCGATCTCGGGCTCGATCATCCAGAACTCCGCAGCGTGGCGGGTGGTGTTGGAATTTTCAGCACGGAAGGTAGGACCAAAGGTGTAGATGTTCTTAAAGGCCATGGCGAAAGTCTCACCGTTGAGCTGGCCGGAAACGGTCAGGTTGGTGGGCTTGTCGTAGAAGTCCTGGCTGAAGTCGACCTTGCCGTCCTCGGTCTTGGGTACATTGTTCAGATCCAGGGTGGTGACCTGGAACATTTCGCCTGCGCCCTCACAATCGGAGCCGGTGATCAGGGGTGTATGCACATAAACAAAATCCCGCTCACGGAAGAACTGGTGGATAGCAAAGGCAATCAGGCTGCGGACACGGAAGACCGCCTGGAAAGTATTGGCCCGGGGACGCAGATGGGTGATGGACCGCAGGAACTCCATGGAGTGCTTCTCGGGCTGCAGGGGATAGTCGCCGGAGGAAGGACCTTCCACGG
>JAZNZG010000100.1:0-7061 GCA_045594825.1 Faecousia sp.
GATGGCCATGTTCAGCCCATGGGTACAGTTGGAAGTAAACACCACCTGCTCCGGATGACAGTCAAATAGATTTGCCGCCCGCTCACGACACCGCAGCACCGTTCGGGCGGCAGCCATAGCCGCAGGATGCCCACCTCTGCCGGGATTTGCACAGGTCTCCAGGGCACAGGCCATGGCATTATACACACTTTGTGGTTTTTGAAAGGAGGTCGCTCCATGGTCCAGATAGATCATAGCTGCATCTCCTCAACCCTTCCGTTCTCCCGAAACGCATAGATCTTACGGAACGGCACACCGCTGGTCCGCAACAGTTCCACCGCCGCCAGCACATCCCGGCAGTGCAGCCGCAAACTATAACCGCAACCTTGTTCCTCCATCCACCGCTGTGTCCTCTGTATACTGCACTCCAGTCCGGCCTGCCTCAGCAGTCCCTCGCCCCGCTGGGCAGGGGTAACGGACCGAAAGGTAATCACACAAAGCTTCATAATAAAACCCTCCCGGGCTACCCTATGCCCGGGAGGGTGGTTTTGTTCAGCTTTACAGTTCTTCCAGCAGACAGACCGCATGGCAGGACATGCCCTGTCCTTCACCGGTAAATCCAAGCTTTTCTTCCGTGGTCGCTTTCACATTCACCCGGCTCACATCCACCTGAAGGTCAGCGGCAATATTTTCCATCATTTGAGGAATGTGATCCTTCAGCTTCGGCTTTTGAGCGATCATGGTCACATCCACATTGCCTACCCGGTAGCCGGCAGCGGAAACTTTTTTCAAAACCTCCCGCAGCAGCATCCGGGAATCTGCACCCTTATAGGCTGCATCGGTATCCGGAAAATGATAGCCAATATCCCGCAATCCGGCAGCTCCCAGCAAGGAATCCATCACTGCATGGAGCAGCACATCTGCATCGGAATGTCCGTCCAGGCCCAGTTCCCAGGGTATTTGCACGCCACCTAAAACGAGGGGACGTCCCGCCACAAGGCGGTGTACATCATAGCCGTGTCCGATCCTCATGCCATTTCCTCCAAAATCATACGGGCGATCTTCAGGTCCACAGGGGTAGTGACCTTGATATTCCGTTCGTCCCCCTCCACGATCTTTACCTTCATCCCTAGCTGCTCCACAGCAGAACAGTCATCGGTGATCTGTATGCCGTTTTCCTTCGCTTTTTTTAACGCACCACGAAGCAGGTCAAAATCAAAGACCTGAGGCGTCTGCACAGCCTGAAGCCGGCTTCTGTCCGGAGTGGTCACTACCAGGCCACCGGCCACTTCCTTGACAGTATCCTTCACTGGGATCGCCGGTGCCGCGGCACCGTAGGTATTGGCGGCACGCACCACCCGGTCAATGACCTGCCAGGTCACCAAGGGTCTGGCACCATCCTGAATGGCAGCCAGCTTGACCTTGTCAGACAGGGCATTCATACCCAGGCTCACAGACTCTGGACGGTCTGCTCCACCGGAAACCACAGCTGTCACCTTGTCAAAATTTTTGCAAAGGCCCATGATCGTACTCAGCAGATCCGGCCGTGTAACGATGACGATCTCACGGATAGCATCGCAATTTTGGAAGGTACGCACAGTCCTGACGATCATTGGCTCACCGCCCAGCTCCGCCATCACCTTGTCGATTCCCTCCATCCGGGATGCACTCCCTGCAGCAACGATCACAGCACCACAGTATTTCAGCTTCAACGCCTTGCGACCAAGCCGCGTCCATTTGGAAACATCCATCTTTACAGCTCCTTGACAAGTTTCTTAAAGTAATTGCCCCGCTCCATAAAATTCTTGAACTGGTCAAATGCGGCACTGGCAGGACTCATAAGCACCACATCTCCCGATTCTGCCGCCTGTGCAGCTTTATAAACAGCGTCCGTAAAGTCGGCACAGTCCACGATCTCCGGCAAGCCGGGGGTATATGTGGGACAGTTCTCCACCGCGGCCTTGATCTGACCGCCGGTAGCACCGCCCAAAAACAGCTTTTTGACATGGCTGCAGATGTAGGGACCCAGTACATCGTAAGGAATATGTTTGTCATAACCGCCAGCGATCAGCAGTACCTTTTCCGGAAAGCTCAAAAGGCCTGCAATGGTGCGGGTGGGAGAAGATGCAATGGAGTCGTTATAGAATCGCACTCCGTCTTTTATGCGTACCAGTTCAATACGGTGTTCCACACCGCCGAAGTTTTTGGCCACATGGCGGATCGTTTCATCCTCCACAAGGCCTTCCACGGCGGCGATGGCTGCCATGTAGTTTTCAATATTGTGGACACCGGGCAGGAGAATATCGGCAGTGTTCAGCACCTGTGTTTCGCCCCGGCAAATGATGCCGTCTTTGATCCAAATATGGCCTGCTCCCCGGCGGGAGAATTTACGGGTGGTGCCGTTACCAGCAAAGCCATGGGTGATGGCATTGTCGGCATTGAGAATCAAAATATCCTCATTGCTTTGGAATGTAAAAATATTCTTCTTGGCCTCAACGTACTCTTCCATGTCCTTGTGGATATCCAGATGGTTGGGGGCCAAATTGGTCACCACCGCAATATGGGGGCTGTGGGTCATATCCATAAGCTGGAAAGAGCTGAGCTCCACCACCGCATAGTCCGTTTCCTGCATTTGCGGACACAGAGAAAGCAGCGGTGTGCCGATGTTGCCGCCCAGCCACACGGTCTTTCCGGCAGCTTTTAACATTTCGGAGATCAGTGTTGTGGTAGTCGTTTTGCCATCAGAGCCGGTGACCGCCAGGACCGTACAGGGACACAGGGAGAAAAACACTTCCATCTCGCTGGTAACCGTGGCTCCGGTTTCCCGCAGCTGACGCAGTGCAGGAATGTTCGGGTGCATGCCGGGCGTACGGAATACAATGTCTCCCCTCAAGCCGTCCAAATATGTATCACCCACCTGCAGGCTGCAGCCCTGCTGTTCCAGTTCCAGCACTTCCGCATCCAGTTTTTCATAAGGCGTTCTGTCGCAGCCAATAACAGTACAGCCATAAGACAGCAGCAGCCGTACCAACGGCCGGTTGCTTACGCCCAGCCCCAGCACAATAATTCTTTTGCCTTGCAGGGATGCAAAATATCGGTCAAAGGATGTCAGCATCAAAATCCCTCTTTCCTGTTTTCTTGTTTATAGTATATCCTCTTGCAAAAGAATTTGCAAGATATTTGACAATGCTCTTATCTTGGGTTACAATATTTCCGCGACCGGGTCGGACAGCCGCGGCTGGGTGCCGAAAGGCCCCAGGTGAGGAAAGTCCGGGCTCCAAAGGGTAAGGATAACGGGTAACGCCCGCCGGGGGTGACCCCAGGACAAGTGCAACAGAGATATACCGCCGCAAGGTAAGGGTGAAAAGGTGGGGTAAGAGCCCACCCGGCCCATGGAGACATGGGTTTTACGATGTAAACTCTATCCGGAGCAACGCCGTGGAGAAACATAAGATTGGCCCGATCGTTTCGAGGAGGCGGCTTGATCCCGTGAGCAATTGCGGGACTAGATAGATGGCTGTCAAGACAGAACCCGGCTTACAGACCCGTGTCGCAACACACAAAAAGCACCGTCAGTTGACGGTGCTTTTGCTTATTCCAAAGTATGTCCTTCGTCTTTGTAGTCACTGTCCAAAGGACTTTCCCGGTTGGCCTCATTTTGGTAACGGCCCACCACCTTGGCTGCCAGCTCCACAGGCAGCAAAGTACCTGCACCGGCCACACAGCCACCAGGGCAAGCCATGCCTTCCAGCAGATAGCCGTTATACTTGCCTGCCTTTGCAAGGGTCATCAGCTTACGGCACTCCCGCAGGCCTTCAGCACGGGCTGTCTTGATCTCTATCTCCGGATTGGTTTGCCGGATGATGTTCTCGACCGCACCGGCTACACCGCCGGACACCGCAAAACCGCGACCTGCAGCAGTTCCTTCGTTCAGAACATCGCTTTCGGGGATGGTCTCAAAATCGATATCCTTTGCCTGGAACATACCCATAAGTTCCTCAAAGGTCAGCACAAAATCCACATCAGAGCGAATATCCTCGCGAATAGCCTCCAGCTTCTTCGCAGCACAGGGTCCTACAAATACCACCTTGCAGCCGGGATACTGCTTTTTCATCAACCGAGCAGTAAAAACCATGGGAGTCAGGGTCATAGAAATATTCTTGGATTGGGCAGGGAACAGCTTATGTACCATGGAGTGCCATGCAGGGCAGCAGGATGTGGCCATAAATTCCTGCTGGGACGGAACTTTCTCCATGAAGTCCTTTGCTTCCTCAATGGTACACATATCTGCACCCACCGCCACCTCCACAACACGGGCAAATCCCAGCTGCTTCATGGCTGTAACAAACTTGCCGGGAGTTGAATGCTTGCCAAACTGGCCGATGAAGGCAGGGGCCACGATGGCAATAACCTTGTTGCCCTGGAGAATGGATTGGATAACCTGGAAGATCTGACCCTTATCCACGATAGCACCAAAGGGGCAGCTCACCAGGCACTGACCGCAGGCCACACACTTATCCTGGTCGATGGAGGCCCGTCCATGCTCGTCAGAGCAGATGGCATCCATGCCGCAGGCTGCTGCACAGGGGCGTTCTAAGTGGACGATGGCATTATAAGGGCAGGCCTTGGCACACTTGCCGCAGCGAATGCACTTGTCCAAGTCGATATAGGAACGGTTGTTTTTAAAAGAGATAGCATCCTTGGGACACACCTTCTGGCAGGAAGCTGCCAGGCAGTTTTGGCAATAGTTGCTGACTTTATACTGGTTGGTGGGGCAAGCATGGCATGCGTAGGGAATGATGTTGATCAGCGGTGGCTCATAGTACTGCTCCGCAACCGCAGCGTGATCCATGCCCTCAGTCATCAGAGTCCGGGTCTGAACAGGACGAATGGATAATCCCATGGCCAGACGCACACGCTCACCCGCGATGGCACGCTCCAAAAAGACAGATTCTCTGTGCAAGGGCTGATCTCCCGGGACAATAATGTACGGCAGATCCTCCGCATGAGAATAGTCACCGCCTGCGTACGCCATTCTCGCCACTTCCGTAAATACCTTTTTTCGAATATCTGTAATCAAAGACGGAATGCCTCTCATCTTATCTTCCTCCCTATATCTTACTGTGTTTTATATATTATATCAGTTGAAAAAAATAGTCAAGAACGGGAGCAAAGTTGGTTTCTGTTTCCATAAACGTATTGCCAACCGCAAAACAGTGCGGTATAATCATCACGAGGTGAAAGTTATGAAGGTTTTGGTCAGTGCATGTCTTTTGGGAGAAAACTGCAAGTATAACGGTGGGAACAATTATAATCCCCGAGTGATAAGATTCCTGGAGGGCAAAGAGGTGGTTCCCGTTTGTCCTGAGATGGCAGCAGGCATGGGCGTGCCCAGAACTCCGGTGGAAATCGTAAACGGTTTCATCATCTCCAAAGCAGGAGAAAATGTGGACGCACAGCTGCGGGGGGCGGTGGCATCCATCATGGCACAATTGGATCAGGATATTGACTGTGCGGTACTGCAATCCCGCAGTCCCACCTGCGGTGTGAAGCAGATTTACGACGGCACTTTTTCCGGAACCCGGATCAACGGCTCCGGTGTGTTTGCTCAAGCATTGAGAGAAGCCGGCATCCCTCTGATCGACGCAGAGGACATGGAATAAGGTTCGACCTTTACCCACAAGTTTCAGTTGATTTTTTCCCGGGCATCATGTATAATGCTTTGCGATATCACTTTTTTCCAGGGGTAGTGCAGTTGGGGAGCGATGGAAGTGCCGCCTGCGGCGGAGGAAACGACCTGAGCGAGTGGCAGCGGTCGACAGCAGAGAAAGGCGTACCATCGCCGACAAGGTTGTCGGGCACCGCAACAGGAAGCGTGCCTGCAATTCCCGGCAATTGCAGTTAAACTGAAAATCTAACCAGGTGTAGCGCAGTTGGTAGCGCGCCTGCTTTGGGAGCAGGATGCCGCGAGTTCGAGTCTCGCCACTTGGACCAAAAATAAATGGGAAGCATATGCTTCCCATTTGTTTTTGAAACGAGTAAGAGACTCGAATAATGTAAATCGCAACTGTCCGGTGAACAGTTGCTGCCACCAGTGCAAACACTGGTGGCTACCTCTATCTGTGCCTTTTGGCACAGATGCAAACGAGTCTCGCCACTTGGACCAAGACGGTTTTCATAGCAGTAATCTGTATAAGCGGCTTTAGGGCTCTCGTCTTTTTGTTGAGACATCAAAAAATTTGATTAGGTAGGTATTTCAAAATGATATTAACTGAAAACGAATCTATTTTCTGTCAAGCCTTAGCAATGACATCTTTATTAAGCACACTAAACAACAACAATTTTTTGTGTAGTAATTACTATAATGAACTCCGTTTCGACTCAAATGAAAGTAATATCAGGAAGATTTTACAAGCATCCGGAATAGGAAATCCAGCAACTATGCAGATGTTTCTATACATACTGTTGGTTATGCCAAAAGAAATTTTTAATGATTCTAATGATTCATGGATTAAGAAGTGTGTTACTGAAACCAATACTCAGGTTGCAAATCTTGTTCACAGTGTATCAACAACATATCCAGACGAATCTGCCGAAAAGCTCGGATCTATTAATTTTTATCGCCATATTAGAAATGCAGTTGCTCATTCGAAATGTAGTTATAAAACGATAAACAATACTGCTTATGTTACTTTTACAGACCAAAATCCCCGCAATATTAACCAGCACTGTGAAATAACAATACGTACTAGTAATGTGGGAATAGTTTTGAATTGTTTGCAAATTAAAATGATGGAGTATCTTAATTCGCATTGTGAATGCTGTTGAGCGGTGAGTGTCTTGTTTCGTAATGAATCAAGGCACTCTTTTTTGTTTATTGCACGCCCTCTTTCAAGCCAGTAAATATAAAATTTCGAAGAGGACGCTGAAACAAGGACAATCATACTCTCACAAAAACACATCAAATCAGATTTCTATGAAATAAAGAGATAGAATCAACGGATACAAGCTGTCCACCAAATTAACTGCAGAAAAACAGCATGTAGAAAACGCCGATGCTTTCCAAATAATATTCCTGTCTT
>JAZNZG010000101.1:0-7922 GCA_045594825.1 Faecousia sp.
GGCTACACCACCTACACCTGTGCAAACTGCGGCGACAGTTATGTTGCTGATGAAGTGGCAGCTCTGGGCCATGACTGGCAGGTCGTTACCGTTGCAGCAACCTGCACCGAAAACGGCAGCATTACCACCACCTGTAACACCTGCGGCGAAGCTTCTGTGGAAGTCATCCCCGCTCTGGGCCATGCATATGAAACCGTTACCGTTGCAGCAACCTGCACCGAAGACGGCAGCATTACCACCACCTGTAACACCTGCGGCGACACTTCCGTTGAAGTCATCGCGGCACTGGGTCACAATTACGCAGCCGTTGTCACTCCCGCAACCTGCGAGAGCGACGGTTACACCACCTACACCTGTGCCTGCGGCGACAAGTATGTGGTGATCAGCGAGGCTGCCTGGGGTCATAACTACCAGGCCGTTGTCACTGCTCCTGACTGCGAGAACGGCGGCTACACCACCTATACCTGTGCAAACTGCGGCGACAGCTACATTGCAGATGAAGCAGCAGCCCTGGGTCACGACTACGCAGCCGTTGTCACTGCTCCCACCTGTACCACTGCCGGCTACACCACCTACACCTGTGCAAACTGCGGCGACAGCTATATTGCAGATGAAGTGGCAGCTCTGGGTCACAGCTACACCACCGAGGAAGTGGACGGCTACCTGGTTTACACCTGTGCCTGCGGCGATACCTACTCCGAGTCCCTGGCTGTGGAGTATGAATACAACCGCGTTACCTCCATCTCCAGCGGCAACAGCTATGTGATCACCCTGTACTCCGGCGGTAAATACTATGCTCTCAGCCATGCCGACAATACCCTGTCTGTTGTGCGTGTCACCGTATCCAACGGCCAGATCACCTCTGAGATCACCGAGGATATGCTGTGGAACTACTCCGGCAGCAAGCTGTCCTACCAGGACGACGGCACCACCTACTACCTGTACGCAGGCAGCTCCGGATGGGGCGGCTGGTTCGGTTGGGGCGGCAGCTCTGCTACCCTGCGTGTCAGCACCTCCAGCTCCAGCACCGTTTCCTTCAGCAACAGCCGTATGAAGGTCGGTTCCTACTACCTGCGTTACAGCAGCGGCACCATCAAGGCAGACCGCAGTGCAGGCACCTGCTACATGTTCGTTCAGGAAGAAGCATAATTCCCCAATAATCCCAAAAGGGCCTGCTGCAAAAACAGCAGGCCCTTGCTTTTTTGGAATAAACCTTGAACTTTTTGTAAAAGTGCGGTATAAATAAGATACTAAATTATTTTAGGAAAGCATGTATGGATATGGAACAGAAAGATTTATCCAAAACCACTGTGAAAAAAGGCAGCCGGCCTATGATCTTTGTGCTGTACTGGGCCATGCGGCTGTACTATGCTCTGATGGGCGTCCGCATCGATGCCGTGAACAAGTGGGGCACGCTGCCGGAGGCACCTGCCATCATTTTGTGCAACCACGGCTCCTTTATCGATTTTATTTTTGCCGCATCCTTACTGTGGAGGGATCTGCCCCATTTTGTTGTGGCACGGCTGTACTTCTACCACCGCCTGCTGGGCTGGGCTCTGCGGAAGATCGGCTGCTTTCCCAAGAGCATGTTTGCCTTTGATGCCGAAAGCACCAAGAACTGTCTCCGGGTTTTGAAAAACGGGGAGCGGCTTGCCATGATGCCCGAAGCCCGCCTGTCCACCGCGGGACGGTTTGAGGATATACAGGCATCCACCTACTCCTTTTTGAAAAAGGCGGGGGTGGGGGTGTACACGGTGAAGCTCCATGGGGACTATTTTGCCGACCCCAAATGGGGCAAGGGTGTCCGCCGCGGCTCTGTGATCCAGGCGGAGCTGGACATCCTGTTTACCCCGGAGCAGATCCGGGAGCTGTCTGTGGAGGAGATCCAAAAGGGCGTGGAGGAGCGGCTGTACTACGATGAGTTCCGCTGGCTGGAAACGCAGCCCAATATCCGCTATCGCAGCCGCCGTTTGGCGGAGGGTCTGGAAAATATCCTGACCCTGTGTCCGGTGTGCGGGGCACATTGTACCGTCACCACCCGGGGTCGTGACATCATGTGCACAAGCTGCGGCACAAAAACGATTTTGGATGAGCGTTATCAGCTTGCTCCCGGCTTCGGCTTTGAGAACTTCGGGCAGTGGTTCTACTGGCAGAAGGAGCAAATACGGCAGAAGATCCTGCAGGACGAAAAATTTACCCTCACCTCCCAGGTGGAGCTGCGTCTGCCGGGAGACGGCTGGTCGCTGACCCGGCATGCGGGCACCGGCGTATGCACGCTGAACCGGGAGGGGCTGTGTTACTGCGGTACCCGGGACGGCCGGCCTTATGAAGTGCGGTTTTCCATTCAGCGGATCTACCGTCTGCTGTTCGGTGCCGGAGAGAATTTTGAAATTTACAACGGAACGGAGATCCTTTACTTCGTGCCTGCTGTGAAGCAGTCCTCCGTGGACTGGTATATCGCCTCGATGCTTTTAAATGACATGGCAAGGGAGGAATCGTTATTTTTAACAGAATAAAATCCGGAAAGAAAAAGGAAAAGGCTTTCTCCTCCATCAATACCCGTGCCTTTTTGACGGTAGCCATTATTCTTATCGCGGTGCTGTTTTTGTGCGGCTCGCTGTCCTATGTCATTCCCAGAGGTTCTTTCCAGCGGGATGAGGCGGGCACCATTATCACCGGTACATACACCCAGGAAGGGGTTTCCGGCATCCAGCCCTGGCGGGTCCTTACGGCCCCGGTGCGGGTGTTCGCCTCCTCAGACGGTGTCACCATCATTGCCATCAGCGTGTTTTTGCTGATCATGAGCGGCATTTTCAATGTGCTGGAAAAAACCGGCGGGATCCGCACCTTCATAGAGCAGATCCTGAACCGGCTGCGGGATAAGGGCGGACCGGTGGTGTGTGTCACCGTGCTGATCTTTATGCTCTTCGGCAGCCTGTTCGGCATGTTTGAAGAGCTGGTGACGCTGCTGCCCCTGGTGATCGTATTTATGCTGTCCATGAATATGGATACCATGGTGGGTCTGGGTGCCTGCTTGCTGGCAGCCTGCTTCGGCTTTTCCACCGCCATCACGAACCCCTTTTCCGTGGGTATCGCGTCCCAGTACGCCGGGGTCCATGTCTCCCAGGGCGTATGGCTGCGGGTGGTGTTTTTCGCCATCATTTATGTGTGCGTATGCCTGTTCCTTATGGGGTATCTGAAAAAGATCGAAAAAGACCCCAGGGCATCCCTTACTTATCAGTTGGATCTGGAAAAGCGGGCAAAGATCACTTTGCCGGCAGAGGACTCCCCGGAGCAGCAGAAAAAGGCGTTCCGCGTCTATTCCGCGTTCTTTGCCATCCAAGGCGTTCTTTTGGTAGGCATCGCCTCTGTAAGGGCCATCTCCGGTCTGGCCATCCCCATTTTGGCGGCCAGCTTTTTGATATTTGGTATGACCGCCGGCATTTTGGTCAGCGGAAAACCGGGACAGGTCACCCGCTGGTTCTTCCAGGGCGTTATTGCCATGCTTCCTGCGGTGGTGATGATCGCCATCGCGTCTTCTGTGAAGCTGGTGATGGAGGAAAGCGGTATCATCGATACCATTATGAACGGCGTGCTGCAGACCCTCCAGGGGAAGAGCAAGTTCGTGGCCATACTGCTGGTCTACGCCCTCATCCTGTTTTTGCAGCTGTTCATCGGATCGGCCTCCGCTAAGATCGTGCTGGTCATGCCCATCGTTATGCCCATCGCCAGAGCTCTGGGTATCTCCCCCACGCTGATCATTCTTACCTACTGCATGGCAGACGGCTTTACCGATGTCATCATGCCCACCAACCCGGTACTGCTCATCGGCCTGTCCATGGCGGAGGTGTCCTATGGCAAATGGGTCAGGTGGACCTGGAAGCTGCAGGTGTTTATCTTTGCCATCTCGGTACTGATTTTGCTGTTTGGCGTTTGGATCGGTTATTAAATAAAAAAATGCACTGGTTTTACCAGTGCATTTTTATTATACAGGTGTGATGGTGAGCTTGGAGAGCATCAGGTTGCCAAACTCGCTGACGCCATTAACGGTGCATACCTCCCCGAACAGGAACAATCCCGCTCCGCTGCCCTCAATGGGTTGGGGCAGGATGCCCTTCAGACCGGCACAGCCGAATACTGCGGCGGTGGGATCCAAATAAAAGGCGGCCATGCGGGGGTATACATTTTCCGGCTCCACCATACGCAGCACCATGGTTTCCTGCAGATCCCGGCCTGCGGTCAGACGGCCGTCCCGGAGGAAGGTGTGGGCGTTGATGCCCAAAGTATCGGAGAAGGTCAGATGCTCAAAATCCGTTTCACCGATACCCAGCCCGGCACGACGGGCGTTGTACCAAGTCAGGGCGTCCTGGCCGTCGATGGTTTTGAATACCCGGTCCTGCTCAAATTCAATATGGTGGGTGCCCAAAACGGTGGCGTGGATATTTTCACACTCCACCTCCACACGGTACCGGGGATCCCGCACAAGGAACACCGCGGCCTGTCCCATGCCTGCTACCAAACCGGCCTTGCCGGTGACGGGGTCAATGGCGGCAGAGCCGCCGGTGAGAGGACAGCGGGCTTTTGCCTGCAAAGCACGGATAAAGGCGTTTTCACCTCCGGCGTTGCCCAGCATCACGATGCCTGCCTGGTTGGGGCGGTCATCCACAGCCTTCAGGATATCATCATAGCTGCCGGTGAGCAGTACACCTTCAAGCTCGGTATCCAAAGTACGGCGTGTATGGCTGCCCGGATCCGGGGCTCCGGAAAAACCAAAGCTGGCGACCAGAGCATGCTCATCAAAAGCACAGGGGGTGGCAAATGTAAGTTTCATAGCATTCCTCCAAATTTATGGGGCAATAAACAGCTCGGTGCCGCCCAAAGGACGGATGGCCAGCACCCGGCAGGCTCCGCTGCCCAGCACGGCATCCATCCGTTCCCGGAAGGTATCCAGCAGGTCAAAGGGCACGAAGGCCTGCACCGTACCGGCAAAGCCGCCGCCATGGACCCGGTATGCTCCCCGCTCTCCAAGGAGCTGCTCACACAGGGCAAGGGTCACAGCCAGGTGCTGCTGCCGGACTCCACCGGTGGGCGTCACATTTTGCAGGTATATCCAGCTGGAACGGCCGGACTGCTTTACCAGCTCCAAAAATTCCTGGAAGCGGCCCTGCTCCAAACACGCCACCTGACGATCCACCCGCTTGTTGTCTTCAAAAACATGGATGGCCCGGAGAATGGCCCGGTGGGAAAGGGTCTGCCGCAATTGGGGAAGGGCATCATAGAACGCTTCCTCGGAGACCTCTGCCAAAACCGCTTTGCCGAAATACCGGCACAGCTCATAAAGCTCTCCGGGAATGGCGGCATATTCTCCTGTCAGGTCTGCGTGGCTTGCCCGGCTGTCAATGATGCACAGGGCATGACCGCAGGCGGAAAAATCAAAAGCCACAGACCGGATGACGGGGTTATCGGGGTCTTTAAAATCCATGGTCACAAGCCCCCCTGTTGCAGAGGCTGCCTGGTCCATGAGTCCGCAGGGCTTGCCGAAAAATATGTTTTCCGCCCGCTTACCGACCTGTGCCACCTGGGTGGGTGTTGCCTGAGAGCCGAAGAACAAGTGGTTGATGACGGTGCCCATAAGCACCTCAAAGGCGGCAGAGGAGCTGAGTCCGGAGCCGGGGAGAACGGTGGATTCGCAGTAAGCGTCAAAGCCCGCCACAGGGCAGCCCATAGCATGAAAGCCGGCGGCAACGCCACGGATCAGGGCGGCGGTGGTGCCGAATTCCTCCGGGTGGGGTGTCAGATCATCCAGGCAGACCCGGCACATAGCATAACCCCGGGACAGCACACGGATGGTATTGGTGCCGTTTATACAGACGGCGGCCCGGGTATCCAGGTCCACCGCACCTGCCAGTACACGGCCGTGCTGGTGGTCGGTATGGTTGCCGCCGATCTCGGTACGGCCGGGGGCAGAAAAATACCGCTGAGGGCTGCCCCCAAAGGCAGCGGCAAAGCCGGTGTCCAGTACGGCCCGGTCATGGGAAGATAAAACCATATTGTCCTCCCTCAGTCATCAAAGCCCCGGGGATTCTTTTTCTGCCAGTTCCAGGAGTCCCGGCACATATCCAAAAGGCTCTTTTCCGCCGTCCAGCCCAGCAGCCGGGCACTTTTGCCGGGGTCGGCATAGCACACCGGCAAATCGCCGGGACGGCGGTCTGCGATCTTGTAGGGCAGGTCCAGGCCGCTGGCTTCATTAAAGGCCTTTACCATATCCAGCACGCTGTAACCGGTGCCGGTGCCCAAATTGAACACCTCACAGCCTGTATGGCCGCGGGTATAATCCGCCGCCGCCACATGGCCCTTTGCCAGGTCCACCACATGGATGTAGTCCCGGACACCGGTGCCGTCGTGGGTGGGGTAGTCGTTGCCGTAAACGCTTAAATACGCCCGGCGGCCGATGGCCACCTGGGTGATATAGGGCATCAGATTGTTGGGAATGCCACGGGGATCCTCACCGATGATACCGGATGCGTGGGCTCCGATGGGATTGAAGTACCGCAGCAGCACGATGCTCCACTGGGGGTCTGCATGGGCCACACCGGAGAGGATCTGCTCTGTCATATACTTGGTCCAGCCGTAGGGATTGGTGCAGTTGCCGGTGCGGCTGGTCTCCCGCAGAGGCATTTCGTTATCCCCGGAGTAGACCGTGGCGGAGGAGGAGAAGATCAGCTTTTTGCAGCCGGCCTCCGTCATCACCTTTACAAGGGTCAAGGTGGAGTTCAGATTGTTGTCGTAGTAACGCAGGGGCTGTGCCACGGATTCGCCCACGGCCTTCAGACCTGCAAAGTGGATGACGGCGTCAATGGCATTTTCCGCGAAGATCTGCCGCAGCAGGCCTTCGTCCCGGACATCCCCGGGATAGAATTTTACCCTTTTGCCGGTGAGCTGCTCCACCCGCTCCAGACTTTTGGGATTGGAGTTGCACAGGTTGTCCACCACCACCACCCCATGACCGCTTTCCAGCAAGGCCACGCAGGTGTGGGAGCCGATATAGCCGGCACCGCCGGTAACCAGAATCGTCATAAAAATCCCTCCTTTGCTGCCAGTATACCACGGAAGAAAAACTGTTGCAAGAAAAACAAAAGGAAATTGACGAACGACAAAAAAGCAGGTAAAATACATGCAGAAGGAAGGTGCCGTTATGAGCTGTATCAAAACACATTCCGGGATCATGTTTGACCCCTTAAATCCCGATCCGGAGAAGATCAGAATTGAAGACATTGCCCATTCTCTGAGCATGCTGTGCCGTGCCAACGGGCATTTCAAAAGCTTTTACTCTGTGGGGCTGCACTGCATCAACTGCATGTTCGAGGCTCAGGCACGGGGGTATTCTCCCCGGGTGCAGCTGGCCTGCCTGCTCCACGACGGCAGCGAGGCGTACCTTTCCGATGTGACCCGTCCGGTGAAGCAGGAGCTGCCCCGGTATGTGCAGATCGAGGAGCCCCTGCAGGAGGCCATCTGGAACAAATTTTTGGGCATACCCCTGACACAAAAGGAGTATCGGCAGGTCTTTGAAGTGGACGATGCCCTTTTGTACAACGAATTTATTGCCCTGATGGATACCCGGCTGTCCCCGGAAGGACCGGAGCTGAAGTCCCGGGCGGTATTTGATTTTGTGGACTTTACGGTGTGCAAGGAGCGGTTTTTAGAGCATTTTTATCGGCTGACCGCTTGACGGAAAGGGAGCACAGGCTATGATGCAACGCAATGCCATGAAGGGTATCGGCCTTACAGCCGGTGCCGGTATGATCTTCGGCTTTTTCCCCATTTTCACCAGCTTGTATGTCCAGTTCGGCGGAGACCTGGACTCCTATAACTTTTACGGCTATGTGCTGACGGTGGTGTTTTTGGGCATTTATATGCTGGTG
>JAZNZG010000102.1:0-1527 GCA_045594825.1 Faecousia sp.
GTCAAGGCAGGCTTTGGGCAGACCTGGGAAGAGCTGACCGCCCTTGTCAAGCAGGAACAGCCGGAAACCTACATCGGCTTTCCCGTGACCCTTTTGAGCCTTGTGCGGCTGTCCGGCGGGGACTTCCCCATTAAAAGGGCCCTGGTTTCCGGGGATGCCTGTCCTCCGGGGGTCATGGCGGAGCTGGAGAAGGCATTGGGAAGCCGTCTGTATCCCCATTACGGCAGCCGGGAGTGCGGCTTGGGGGGTGCGGTTACTTGTCCCGCCTTTGCGGGTATGCACCTGCGGGAAAACCACATCATAGCGGAGATTATCGACGAAAACGGTCATGTCCTGCCGGATGGCCAATACGGTGAGCTGGTGATCACCACCATCGGTGCCGATGCCATGCCCCTCATTCGCTACCGCACCGGGGACTTCACAAGGATCTTGCCCCCCTGCAAGTGCGGCGGTGTCACCAAACGGCTGGATATGGTGTCCCGCCGGGAGGGGGAGCTGTCCATGGAAAAGCTGGACAGCACCTTGTTTGCCATTCCGGAGCTGGTGGATTACCGGGCAAGCTTTGACGGCAGCCTGCACATCGAAGCCCGCTGCCTGGAAAAACCGGATACCGCCCGGCAAATACAGCGGGCAGCAGAAGCCCTGTATCCTAACCTGCCGGTCACGGTTTCGGTGTGTGCAGCCATGGCAGGACACCGGCCGGTATACCTGGGAAAACGCCATATCGTCATGCTATAACGGCTACTGGAAAACGGTTCTTTCGTACCCTTGTTGTTAACATTCAGAATCCTTTATGAAAAGGGTCAGCTGCCCAAGAATGTGGATGTGGTTGCAGCGGATGCTTATGAGCTGGAGATCGTGGATTATCTCGCAGCCATTGAGAACAACACCGCAGTTCCCATCCTGCCGGCACAGTCGCTGTATGTGATGAAGGTCGTGGAAGCCATGAAGGAGTCCCTGGAAACAGGAAAAACCGTACAGCTGTAATGAAAAATGCGAACCCCGAAGCTACGCGGGGTTCGCTTTTTTTATGGCATACAGGTAAGATGTATGAAACAGAAAACCACATTTTTTGCTGTTTTTCGGGAGAAAACGGAAAAAAGTGTGGCGTTTTCTTGTTAGTTGGTATACAATAAAAGGGAAATCTATAACAGAAAGAGAGAGCTATGAAAGAGAAATTTAAACTGACAGGCCTGGAACGGAACTGGGTGCTGTACGATGTGGGCAACTCCGCCTTCACACTGCTGGCATCCACCCTGCTTCCCATTTATTTCAACGCCCTGGCCACCTCTGCCGGTGTGGACGAGAATATGTACTTAAGCTACTGGGGCTACGCCGGCTCCATCGCTACCATTTTGGTGGCCTTCATCGGCCCCATCTGCGGCACGCTGTCGGACCGGAGAGGCTACAAAAAGCCCCTGTTCCTGTTGTGCGTCCTGCTGGGCGTTTTGGGCTGCGGAGCCCTTGGTCTTGCAAAGGGCTGGCTGGTATTTTTGGGCATTTTCATCCTTGCAAAAGTGGGCTTCA
>JAZNZG010000103.1:0-2499 GCA_045594825.1 Faecousia sp.
CCGTTCGTCGCCCACAAGGTAGACCTTGCATAAATCTTTAATATCGATCATGGTGCTACCTCTCAGCCGCCGAAGTTGCCGGGCATCTGTCCGCCGAAGCCGCCCTCGGGCATTTGACCGGAGAAGTCCCCGGGCATCTGACCGCCGGGTCTTTGACCGCCGCCTTCTTCCATGCCGCTGAAGTCCATACCGGTCATATTGCTGAACAGGTCCAGCATGGTCATGGCCTCGGTGTAATAGACGGTGTCGCCCACCTGCAGGCCGGACTTGATCTCCACGAAGTTACTGCCCTGCAGGCCAACCACCACATCCACCTTGCCGCCGTACTGCTGCAGCTGCGGGTCATAGGAGGTGTACACAAAGGCACCGGTGCTGGTCTGATGGAGAGCCTCCACCGGGATGATGATGGCGTCGTCCACGCCCTCGATGCGTACATCCACATCGGCAGTCATGCCCGGGAGCATGCCTTCGATCTTGGTCAGCAGCAGTTCCGCGGTATAGCTGCCGGAGGACGCGGTCTTATCGATCTCGGTGACGGTGCCGGTGAGGGTGTCCTCTGTAACAGAGGATACGGTAATGTCCGCCTCCTGTCCCAGCTCCAAAGCCAAAATATCGGATTCATCCACAGTAATGGTCACAGCCATCTGCCGGTCGGGGGAGATGGTGACGATGTCTGTGGGAGCGTCCTCCTCATCCAGGTCCGCCACCGTGTACACACTGCCGGAAATGGGTGCGGTAACACCGCCGTGCCGCTGGATCTGCAGCAGCTCCAGCAGGGTCTGCTCCGCGTCCCCACGCTCCCGCAGCAGGGCGTCATAATTGACGCTGGTGCCGGTGTCGGTAAGGGTGAACAGCCGGGTGCCGTCGGACACCTTGGCATTTTCCTCCACCGCAACGCTCTTGATGGTGCCGGCATAGCCGGTGACCGCCAGGGGGTTATGGATATACAGCTTGCCTGTACCCACCACCGTTCCGTCCAGGGAAACGGTTACTTCATCGTCATACCGGGGGCCGTTGTCCGTCACCAAAACGGTGGCGGTCTGTCCCACCACGGCATCCACAGTGCCGGTAAGCTCTTTGCCCTCGGAGCAGGTCACGGCAACGGTGTCACCGATATTCAGGCTGCCTGCGTTGATATCCACCGCCATAAAACCGTCCAGGGACAGCAACGCCAACGCACCCTGCTCCATCATCACATCCACCACCTTGTCGCCCTTTTCGGCGTACAGCAGCTTCACCCGGCCGGAAACGCCGGAACGGATGCCGGAGCTCACCTCGTCACCCTCGGCTTCGCTGATTTGATCGTCCAGATCGTCAATGGTGTCCTGCAGGTCCGACAGGGCAGACTTCACCGATGCCATATCGGCGATGGCCAGCAGCTGGCCCTCCTCCACCTGGTCGCCAAACTCCACCAGCACTTCCGTCAGCTCCACGCCGGAGGGAACGGACACCGTTTCCGTATCCACATTGGCCAAAGAGCCGGAGCCGGATACCACGGTACTGATGGTGCCGGTCTGTGCGGTATAGGAGAGCACCTCGTTGGTGGCGGAGGCAAACCGCTCCCGCACATTCTGCTGCAGAAAATGCACCGCGATGGCAACAGCGATCACTACCACCGCCACGATGACGAGAACGGTGATGATGGTCTTGCGTCTTTTCCGTTTTTTGGATTTTCCAAGTGCTTCAAACAGGGCCTCGTTGTTGGCAGCCTCACCGGTCTGCAGGATCTGTTCTTCCTGATTTTTCTTGCTCATGGCGACTCCTTTCAGGTATGGAGATTTTATACAACGCTATTTTACACACCGCAGCTGTTCAAGGATTAAACGATATGCAAAGGAACTGTGAACACTTTTTGAACACAGCCCCGGCGGGGCGGCTTTCCCTATTCCCCGCAAGTATTATTCCCTATTATTTTACCCTCTTTTTTCCATGTCTGCAAGGAAATTTTTGTCTTTTATGTGCATACATTTGTGCTTGACAAAAAGCACACTCCCGGCATATAATGTTGTAAACCGTTGAAGAAGAGTGAGTAAGCTGTCCTTCAGTTTCTCCCAGAGAGCCGCAGGCGGTGGGATTGCGGCAGGAACCGGATGGCCCAATGGACTTCTGAGGGCAATCAGAAAGGGGCGACCCGAGTATGTGCGACGGGCAGACCCTCCGTGACAGGGGTCAGCGTATGTTGGTACGCGTAAAGTGGGTGTATGTTACACCAAGCCGGGTGGCACCGCAGGAGCTAATGTACTCTTGTCCCAGCAGAGATTGGGATAAGAGTTTTTTTATTGCAAATTTTAAGAAAGGATGTATTACTATGAGTGAAGAAAAGAAAATCCCTTACAAAATTTATTTGACCGAAAATGAGATGCCCACACAATGGTATAACGTACGTGCAGACATGAAGGTAAAGCCTGCTCCCCTTTTGAATCCTGAGACCTTAAAGCCCATGACCTACGAGGACTTACGTCCCGTATTCTGTGATGAATTGATTAAGCAGGAGCTGGA
>JAZNZG010000104.1:0-1943 GCA_045594825.1 Faecousia sp.
CGGATGCGGTCCAGGGTGGAAGCGGCGTACTCGTAGCCGTAACCCACGGCAGCGGTGCCGATGTCCATGATGATGGATTCGGGATTGACATTCAGACCCTTCATCATGATGTTCAGCTGCTTAGCCAGGTTGATGTCGTCGGCGGTCACAGCACCCACCTTCTGACCATTGGCCAGAGCGACGGAGGTACCGACGGTCTTGTAGTTTTCGTTTCTTGCGGACATTGCCAGAATGTTCTTGCCGGCCAGAGCCTCGGAGATAGCGGGCAGCAGCTCGCTGTCCTTCTCAACATTCTTGCAGCCCAGGACGACGATGGGCTTGTTGACAGCCTCGGCCACAGCCTTGGCGTCGGCGACACAGTCAGCCACGGAACGGTTTTCGCCGTTGGGATCTGCACCCAGGAAGTTCAGGCAGATGAAGTCGCAGCCTTCGATGGTTGCAGCCTTCTTAGCGTAGTCAGCCATGGTGGTGCAGCCTGCATAGAACTCGTTCAGGCCTGCGTAATCCCAGTTAGCTGCCAGGTCAGAGACCTCGACGCCGATCTTCGGTGCGTTCTCAATGGGAGCATCGAAGGAGTAGAAGGGCAGCACATTCTGGCCGCCGATGACAATTGCGTTGTCGCCGGTGCCCAGGGTCACGGCATTGATCTTACCGCTGAAGGGCTGCGTCTTAGGTGTGAAAGACATTGCAAATTTCCCCCTTGTATAAAATAAAAATTAAAAACTATTTAAAAACTCCCTTAGGAGGTTTTTACGATCTTCAACCGCGTCATCCGCTGATTTTACAGACCCAGGCCCTGCATAATGCCCTTCAGGGCCGTTTTGACGGGATTGGTCGCCGGCAGCTTGGCAGAAGGCTCACCGTCGCAGTCGCAGCGGTACACGCCCTCGTCCTGGGGCAGAACGCCCAAAAGCTTTAAGCCGTGCTTTTCGATCTCTGCCTTGACGCCATCGTCCAAAATACCACCGGGTGCCCGGTTGACGATGAGGCCCATACGGCCGGGATTCAGATTCATTTCACCGATCATTTCCGCCACTCTCGCGGCAGCCTGAACGCCCCGGCGGGAGCAGTCAGAGATCAGCAGCATGGTATCCACATGGGGCAGTGTGCCCCGGGCCACATGCTCCAGGCCGGCCTCGTTGTCCATGACGATATAATTGTAGTTGCGGGCATACTTGTCCACCTGGGTCTTCAGCACGCCATTGACGAAGCAGTAGCAGCCCTTGCCCTGGGTGCGGCCCATGACCAGCATATCAAAATCGTCCTCCTCCACGATGGCGGAGTTGAACTTAAATTCGGCATAGTCGGCCTTGGTCATGCCGGAGGGGATGCCGCCCTTTAATTCTGCCTGTGCCATTTCCTCACGGATGGCACCCAGGCTGGTCTCCACTTCCACGCCCAGGACCTCGTTGAGGTTGCTGTTGGCGTCCGCGTCCACTACCAGCACCGGGCCTTTGCCCTTGCCGCACAGGTAATCTATGATCATACCGCAGGTGGTGGTCTTACCCACGCCGCCCTTGCCGGCCACTGCGATGGTATGAGGTGTTGCCATAAATGTGTCTCCTTATTGCTTGGGGTAAAAAGGGCGTACTCCGCCCATATCGATACGAGCATATCGTATCATAGATGAAGGATAATTTCAACCACTATTTCTGTTTTTCTTTCTTTTTTCCACCGCACCAAAGCCTCCCTTGTGTAAAGGGGGCCTTTCTCTCAAATGGGCGTAAACAGAAATTTTTGTTTCAGACCGTCGCAGGTACAATGGACGGTAACGACGCCGCCCGCTCCCCGTTCCACCGATACATCTGTGGCTCTTCCCTTGAGAAGGGTTTGGACACAGGCCACCGGGTCGTCTGTCTCCACCTCGGTAAAAAACACATCCCGCATCTGATTGTTGGGACAAAGGTTTTGGATCTCCTGCACCAGTTCGTATTCCATGAAAA
>JAZNZG010000105.1:0-11480 GCA_045594825.1 Faecousia sp.
ATATTTGCGCAGAGATAACGGCAAGCTGGAGGAGCTGGCACTATGACCTATCTGGATAACGGTGCCACCAGTCTTCACAAGCCGCCCGCCGTTGCGCAGGCAGTCCGCTGCGCCCTGGAAACCTGCGCAAATCCGGGGCGGGGCGGACATCCGGCTGCAATGCGGGCAGCGCAGACCGTCCTGCACTGCCGGGAAGCAGCGGCTGCAATGTTTGACTGTAGCCCGGAGCAGGTGGTGTTTACTTCCAACTGTACCCATGGACTGAACATGGCCATCCGCACCTTGCTCAAACCCGGCGGCAAGGTGGTTATTTCCGGGTTTGAACACAACGCGGTGACGCGGCCGCTCCATGCGTTAAAAGCAAAGATCACGGTGGCTGGACGAAAGCTTTTTGACCGGCAGGACACCCTGGAGGCGTTTGAAAAGGTTTTGAAAAAAGGTGCGGACGCGGCTGTATTTACCCATATGTCCAATGTGTTCGGCTATATCCTGCCGGTGGAGGAAATGGCTGCACTGTGCCTTATGTACCGTGTTCCATTTATCGTGGATGCGGCTCAGTCTGCCGGCAGCCTGCCGGTGAAGCTGAAACAACTGGGTGCGGATTTTATAGCCATGCCTGGGCATAAAGGCCTGCTGGGCCCGCAAGGGACAGGACTTTTGCTGTGCGGTGAGCTTCCCAGGCCGTTGATGCAGGGGGGTACCGGCAGCGAATCTGTCCGGCAGAGCATGCCGGATTTTTTGCCGGACAGGGCGGAGGCAGGAACTTTGAATGTGCCGGGAATTGCGGGACTGTCAGCAGGACTGCAGTATTTGGAACGGACCGGGATCGACAAGATATTTGCAAGGCAAAGCCATCAAGTAAAACGCTGTGCCGAGGGTCTTAAGGATCTGGGATTCCGGGTGTTTTCCGGACCGTCACAGGGTGGAACGGTATCGTTCGTGCCGGAAATGGATTGTGAAGAACTGGCCATGCTGCTTGGACAGCGGAAGATCGCCGTCCGCAGCGGACTGCACTGTGCACCCCTGGCTCATGAAAGTGCAGGCACCCTGAAAACAGGGACGGTGCGGGTCAGTTTCGGTCATGATGCAGCTCCGTATCAAACGGGAGAGCTGTTACAGACATTGGCAAAACTTACGAACCGATTGTAAATTTTTTATGATTTACTATTGCCATAAGCACCGTAATCCGCTATAATAAATGGGATAATAGGATAGGTATGCCATGTGCACGAAAGTGCCGGGTTTTCATATACAAAAGGGGGAAACGAGCGAATGGAATATATAGATACTTTCGTTCAGACATTAAGCAACATGCAGTTTGCTGACTTTTTGGATATTCTGATTGTTGCGTTTTTAATTTATAAGCTGCTGCCGCTGCTGCGTTCTACCGGAACTACGAAAATTGCTTCTGTTGTGGTGACCATCGTGGTTATCTCCTGGCTGACAGGATTGTTCAAGCTCCACACCTTGAGCTGGATTTTGAACCAACTGCTGGCTGTCGGTATTATTGCTGTTGTGGTACTGTTCCAGCCGGAACTGCGTCGCATGATCGACCATATCAGCAAGGTGAATTTCAAAAAAGTATTCAGTGCCCAAAAACCGGAGCAGGAAATGGTTTCTGTAATCGTACAGACCGTGCGTGCCTGTGAAGCCATGAGCAATGAAAAGGTGGGTGCTTTGATCGTATTTGCCCGGGACAATCGCCTGGAAGAGTATTTTAAGACCGGCACTATGATCGACGGCCAGGTGTCTGAGCCGCTGATCCGGAACATCTTTTTCCCCAAGGCAGCCCTTCACGACGGTGCCATGATTATCCGTGACGGCCGTGCCATGGTGGCGGGCTGTGTGCTGCCCCTTTCCGAAAGTGAGCGGCTCCATGCCGACCTGGGCACCCGCCACCGTGCCGCCGTAGGTATGAGTGAAGTATCTGATGCTGTGGTGGTGGTCGTCTCTGAGGAGACAGGTGCCATCTCTGTGGCTGTGGGCGGTGTTCTGAAACGCTATCTGGCACCGCAGACACTGGAACGCCTGCTCCGGCATGAACTGTGCCCGGAAGAAAATGAGAAAGAGGAAAGTCTGGTTTTGAAGCTGCGTCAAAAGCTCCACATCAAGGGGAAGGAGGATGACAAGCATGAAAAATAAGATTGTCACCATCCTGCTATCTGCATTGATTGCCTTTGGTCTGTGGGTATATGTGATCACAGTAGAGCAGCCCGAATCCGAAAAGACTTACTACAATATCCCTGTGGTCCTGCAGAATGAGAGCATTCTTGCGGAACGGGGCCTGATGATCGTTTCCGACCACCCGGAGGTGACTTTGAGTCTGTCCGGTACCCGCACCAATCTGAATCAGCTCAACGAGTCCAATATCAATGTTATTGCCAATGTTTCGGGCATTGTAACGCCGGGAACCCATGAACTGACTTACTCCGTTTCTTATCCCGGCAACATCCCCAGCGGCTCCATTACCCGGGAGTACAGCGACCCTGTCCTGCTCACCCTGAAAGTGGAAAATAGAGTCACCAAGTATATTCCTGTGGTACCGGATTATATGGATACTGTCGTGCCCGACGGTATGATTGCAGACAAGGAAAACATGGTTCTGGATTATCCTGTCATTGAAGTTACCGGTCCGGAATCCGTGTTGGATAAAATCACCCAGGCGGTGATCCAGGTGGATCTGCAGGACCAGACCCAGACCATCGTTGGAGCATACACCTATACCCTGTGCGACAAGGCAGGGGAACCTGTGGATTCCCAGTGGGTCACCACCAATGTGGAACTGGTGAATATGACGCTGCCCATTCAGCGTGTCAAGGAGATCGCTTTGGAGCTGAATATCATTGAAGGCGGCGGTGCAACAAAGCTTACCAGTACCATTGATATTCAGCCTGCCACCATTAATGTCTCCGGCAGCGAAGCATTGCTGGAGGATTTAAGTGTACTGCAGCTGGGTACCATCGATCTGAGTTCTATGGAAAGTGACAGCGTGCTGACCTTTGACATTGTTCTGCCGGAGGGCATCACCAACGAGACCGGCATTTCCACCGCACTTGTGGAAGTGAAATTCCCGGACCTGCGTCTGACAACTTACAGCGTGACCAACATTACTCTTAACAATGTGCCAGAGGGCATCACAGCAGAATTGGTTACCCAGGTTCTGGAGATCAAGCTTCGGGGTCCTGTTGCGGCAATGGAAAAGATTACGGCAGAGGATATTACAGCTGTTGTGGATCTGTCCGATGCCAAGCCGGGTACAGATAAATATACTGTGCAGATCGTTCTTCCCGAAGATGCCACCGGCGTGGGTGCCATGAACTCTTACACGGCAATGGTAACACTGACAGAAGCAGCGGAGACGGAAGAATAAATGGAACAGCGTGTTCGGGTACAAAAACTGAATCCGGACGGCACGGCTCAGGTGGTCCACATCCGGGAGAGTGCCTGCTCCGGTGACTGCCACAAGTGCTCCGGCTGCGGTGCAGCCCAGCAGACTGTGGAGCTGACAGCCCAAAATCCCATTGGTGCAAGGGTAGGAGATTTGGTGATCGTGCAATCCGAATCCGGTCCTGTGCTGGCTGCGGCGGCGGTTCTGTATATCCTGCCTGTGGTGCTGTTTATCGGCGGCTACCTGTTGGGAGAACAGCTGTGGAACAGAGGCGGCCTGACAGGTTGTGTTGCCTTTGCACTAAGCATCGTATTGGTGCGGCTGTATGACTGCCTTGTGACGAAAAAACAAAAAACGGAATACACCATTACAGGATACTGGGATACAGCATCCTGAGAAAACGAGGAAAAAGCCTTGATTAAAAGTATGACCGGCTATGGCCGTGCCGTGGAAACGGTAAACGGCCGGGAATTTACAGTGGAGCTTCGCTCCGTAAACAACCGTTATTTAGACTGTTCTGTCCGTATTCCCCGGATCCTCTCCTTTGGAGAGGAGGCAGTCAAGCAAGCGGTAAAGGCCTCTGTTTCAAGAGGTAAGGTGGATGTCTTTATTACCGTCCACTCTGAGGCGGGTGACGAGATCCAGGTCAGCCTGAATCAAAATGTGCTGAAGGGCTATTTGCAGGCCATGCACCAAATGGTGGATGCGTTTGGCGTGACCGATGACATCAGCGTTTCTGCCGTATCCCGGCTTCCGGATGTATTTATACTGGAAAAGCCCCAGGTGGATGAAGAACAGCTGCTGGCAGACCTGATGTCCGTTGTAAAGCAGGCCTTGGAAAGCTACGATGCCATGCGTTGTGCTGAGGGTGAGGCTTTGGACCGGGATCTGCGTAGCCGCGGTCAGACCATTCTGGAACTGGTATCCAGGGTGGAGGAGGGCAACGCCCAGACTGTCGTGGACTACCGCACCCGCCTGGAAAACAAGCTCCGGGAAGTGCTGGAGAATACGGCCATTGATGAGAGCCGCATTTTGACAGAGGCAGCCATCTTTGCCGATAAGGTTGCGGTGGACGAGGAAACGGTCCGTCTCCGCAGCCACTTGAAGCAGATGAACACCATGCTGGACACCGGCGGTGCCGTTGGCCGTAAGCTGGACTTTCTGCTCCAGGAAATGAATCGTGAGGCCAACACCATCGGCTCCAAGTGTACCGATGTGAACCTGGCCCGCATCGTGGTGGACATTAAGGCAGAACTGGAAAAGATCCGGGAGCAGACACAGAACATCGAGTAAGACATCCTGTAAAGAGGTGTATTATGAAGCTTATCAATATTGGATTTGGCAGTATGATCGCCCAGCGACGGGTGCTTGCTATGGTGGAGCCGGACTCCGCACCCATTAAGCGTGTGGTGCAGGAAGCAAGGGATCGGGGAATGCTCATTGATGCATCCTACGGCCGCAAAACCCAGGCTGTAATTCTGATGGATACGGACCATGTGATTTTATCCGCACTGACACCGGAAGCTCTGGCATCCCGGTGGGAGGATAAGGAGGACAAGAAATGAGCAGAGGAAAGCTGTTTATAATCTCCGGTGCCTCCGGTGTGGGCAAGAGCACAGTGCTGAGTAAGGTCATGGCACAGCGTGATGATCTGCTGTTTTCCGTCTCTGCCACGACCCGTGCCCCCCGTCCCGGTGAAGTGGAAGGACAGAGCTACTATTTTGTATCCAAGGAGCAGTTCCTGGATATGATTGATAAGAACGCATTTCTGGAATACGATGCCCACATGAGCAATTATTACGGTACACCCACTGCCCAGGTGGAGGAGAAGCTCACCCGTGGCCATGTGATCCTGGATATTGAGCCTGTGGGTGCGTTCAATGTGCGTAAAGTGCGTCCGGATGCGGTGCTGATCTTTATTGCACCGCCCTCCATGGAGGAACTGGAGCGGAGATTGCGGAACCGGGGCGATACCGGTGAGGAGCAGATCCGCCAGCGTACCGATCGGGCTCATTGGGAAATGGAACAGAGCAAAAAATACGACCACATCGTGATCAACGACTGCGTGGACACCTGTGCCGACGCAATACTGAATATTATCGCCGAAACGGCGGACTGAAATTGGAGGACAATATTATGCTTTACCCCCCCGTAGCTGACTTACTGAAGAATGTGGACAGCCGTTACCTGCTGGTAAATGTGGTTGCCCAGCGTGCAAGAAGAATCGCGTCCGAAGCAGAAGCCCTGCAGGAAGAACTGCCTGAAAAGCCTGTAACTCTGGCAATTCAGGAAGTTGCTGACGGCAAGCTTTCCGCATCCCTAAAGGACGAGTACAAGCATTGATCTGAAACCGCAAGTGTAAGGAGGGGGCTGTATGATAGCAAAAATCGCTGTTTCAGCGGCAACTTTTGCCATTGACAAGCCCTATTCTTATGCAATTTCCCGGGAAATGGAATTGCTCCCGGGAATGCGGGTGATGGTGCCCTTTGGCAGAAGCAACCGCCGTACAGAAGGCGTTGTGCTGTCTGTGGAAGAGGGCGATGCCGAGAATTTAAAGGTCGTGGACCGCAGCCTGGACGAAGTGCCTGTCCTGTCTGAAACGATGCTGCGTCTTGCGGCGTTTCTGCGGGAGCGGTACTTTTGTACTTTCTATGATGCCATCCGGGCCATGCTCCCGGCAGGTCTGTGGTTCCAAACGAAGGAGTCCTACACCTTAACGGAGGACCGTTCCTGGGAGGAAAAACCGCCACGGCAGAAGGATGCCCTTAAGCTTTTACAGCTTCTGCAGGAGCTGGGTGGACAGACAGACGGCAGCTTGCTTAAAAACGCCGTGGCAGATGAGGAAGCATTTGAAAAGGCGATCGCATATCTTCTGCGGAAAAAGTGGATCACCGCCCAGCGGGATTTTTCTCGAAGGCTGGGAGATAAGACAGAGCGTATCGCATCCCTGGCAGTCGACCCGGAGGAAGCGATGGCTTACGCCCGCAGCCGTCCCAAGTCGGCTGTGATGCAGCGTAGTGTCCTGGAGCTGATGTGCAGTGTGGGCAGTGCTGCGGTAAAGGAGATCTGTTACTTTACAGGAGCAAAAGCTACCACCATCAATCGCTTGGCGGAGCTGGGCTTTTTGGAGCTTTCTGAAAAACCGGTGCTGCGTTGCCATCAGATCAAGCCGGCAAAGCTTACAGGACCACTGACCCTGAACAGGGAACAGCAGGCAGCCTTTGAAGGTTTGAAAGAAAGAATGGACAGCTCACAGCCCGGTACGGCTCTTTTGTATGGCGTTACCGGCTCCGGAAAGACGGCTGTGTATATCAAACTGATCCGCTCCTGCATCCAGCAGGGCAGACAAGCTATGCTCCTGGTGCCGGAGATCGCACTGACGCCTCAGCTTTTGGGCCTTATGGCGGCACATTTCGGTGACCGGGTGGCAGTGCTTCACAGCAGCCTGCCAGCCACAGAAAGATACGACCAGTGGAAACGGGTGCGTTCTATGGAAGCAACCGTTGTGGTGGGAACCCGCAGTGCGGTGTTTGCACCTTGCCAAAAACTGGGAATCCTTATTCTGGATGAAGAACAGGAGCATTCCTATAAATCGGAAAATTCTCCCCGCTATGCCGCCAGAGAGGTGGCCATGTGGCGGGGACTCAAGGAAAACGCACTGGTACTGCTGGGCTCTGCCACACCCTCGGTGGAAACCATGTACCACGCCAAAGAAGGCCACTACGGTCTATACACTTTGACGGAGCGTTATAACGGTAAGCCGCTGCCCCGGGTGGAGATCGTGGATATGCGTGAGCAGATCAAGCTGGGCAACGACCTGTCGCTGAGCTACACCCTTCAGGACGCCATCCGTGAAACTGCGGATGCCGGTCAGCAGACCATTCTGTTTTTGAATCGCCGTGGCAACAGTCGTGCCATGATCTGCGTGGATTGCCGTGAGGCACCGGAATGTCCCCGGTGCAGTGCAAGGCTCACGTACCACAGTGCAAATGAGCGGCTGATGTGCCATTACTGCGGTCATTCCCAAAGTGTACTATCCCGCTGCCCTCATTGCGGCGGCCCTCTCAAACCCATGGGAACCGGCACGCAGAAGGTGCAGCAGCAGCTCCAAGCCACCTTCCCGGATCTTGCCGTAGATCGTATGGATACGGACACCGTCAATGCGGTAAATACCCATGAGGTAATTTTGGAGCATTTCCAAAAAGAAAAAATACCGGTCCTGGTGGGTACGCAGATGGTAGCTAAGGGATTGAACCTGCCGGATGTGACGCTGGTTGGTGTCCTGGATGCGGACCTGAGTTTGTATACCGATACCTACCGGGCCGCGGAAACCACCTTTAATATGCTGACACAGGTGGTAGGCCGTGCCGGCCGGGGCGATAATCCAGGACAGGCGGTGATCCAAACGGTGGCACCGGAGCACAAGGTGATCACATTGGCTGCAAAGCAGGACTACGAGGGCTTTTATGATCTGGAGATCGGGCTGCGGCGTGTACAGCATTGTCCACCCTTCGGCGATTTGGCGGTGGTGACCTTTACCGGCCAGGAGGAAACAAGAGTGCTTCGGGGTGCGGTGAAGTTCCGGGATAGCCTGAACGCCTGCCTGCGGCAGCAGGATTATGCAAATGAAGTATGTACCGTATTGGGACCTGCTCCCTGTATGGTGATGAAGATCAACTATAATTTCCGTTACCGGCTTACCCTGCGGTGCCGGATGACACGGCAGCTGCGACTTCTGATCGCCCATCTGCTGCGTCAGTTTGCACAGGACAGGGAGAATCGGGGCATATCCGCATTCATTGATGTGAACGGATTTGAATAGAGAGGACAGACATGGGATTAAGAAAAATTTTAACAGATAAAGATCCGGCCCTGCATAAAGTATGCAAGCCTATGGTGAATTTTGACAGTCGCCTGTTCCGCCTTTTGGAGGATATGCGTGAGACTTTGATCGATTCCGGCGGCGTTGGCTTGGCTGCCCCTCAGGTGGGCATTTTACGCCGGGTGGTGCTGGTGGACACCGGCGATGAAATATTGGAGCTGATCAATCCCTCCATTATTGCCGTTGACGGAGAGCAAACCGGTGCCGAGGGCTGCCTCAGTGTTCCCGGAAAATACGGCCTGGTGACACGGCCCTACTATGTCAAGGTGCGGGCTCAGGACCGCCATGGCAACTGGTTTGAGGCAGAGGGCGAAGAACTGATCGCCCGGTGCTTCTGTCATGAACTGGACCATTTGGAGGGTATCGTATATACCCAGGTGATGGAACGGTATTTGACAGAAGAGGAATTGATGATGGACGAGGAGTAACACATTCATGCGAGTAGTTTTTATGGGCACGCCGGATATCGCGGCGACCTGTTTAAAAGGGATTCTTGCCGATGGCATTGATGTGGTGGCGGTATATACCCAGCCCGACCGCCCCAAGAACCGTGGCATGAAGCTTACCTTTTCTCCTGTAAAGGAAGTGGCACTGGCCCATGACCTGCCGGTGTACCAGCCGGAGAATTTCCGGGAAGAGGAGACGGTACAGCAGCTGCGTGACCTGCAGCCCGATGTGGTGGCAGTGGTGGCATACGGTCAGATCCTGCCCCAAAATGTGTTGGATATTCCGGCAAAGGGCTGTATCAATATCCATGCTAGCCTGCTGCCGGCTTACCGCGGTTCTGCCCCTTATCAGTGGGCAGTGCTGGATGGCCTAAAGGAAACCGGTGTGACGGCCATGTATCTGTGCCGTCAGATGGATGCCGGTGATATTATCGACTGCACTAAGATCCCCATCGGTCCGGAGGAAACAGCAGGTGAGCTGCTGGACCGGTTGGCGGTGGTGGGTGCAGAACTGCTGGGCAAGACCCTTCACTGTATCGAGCATGGAGATGTCCATGCAACGCCTCAGAATGAGAGCCAGGTCTGCTACGCTCCCATGCTAAATAAATCCATGTGCCCCATTGACTTTACCAAGACAGCACAACAGGTCCACGATCATATCCGGGGCCTGCATCCCTGGCCTGTGGCTACCATGGAAATACAGGGCAAGCGTTTTAAGGTCCATTGTTGCCATGTGGTGGAAGAAGATCACGATGCCCAGCCTGGTACCATTCTGGAACTGACCAAAACCGGCCTGCGGATCGCCTGCGGTGAGCAAGTTGTTGAAATTACCGAACTGCAGGCGGAAGGCGGAAAGCGGATGTCCGCTCCGGACTATTTCCGGGGCCATCCCCTGGAGATGTAAATTATGGGAGCCAGAGAAACTGCCTTGAATACGCTGATCGCCTGCCGCAAGGAAGGTGGCTGGTCCAACGGTGTTCTAAAAGAATACATCCTGCGTGATAAGCTGGATCGCCGGGAGGCGGCATTGGCCACCCGCCTGTGCTACGGTGTTCTGCAAAACCGATTGGCTTTGGATTTTTACCTGGGACAACTTCTCACCGGCAAGCTGAAGGCACTGCATCCGGTAGTGCGGGATGTACTGCACCTGGGGCTGTATCAGCTTTATATGATGGATAAGATCCCGGAATCTGCCGCAGTTAATGAATCCGTGGGACTTGTGAAAAAGTATTGCAAAAAGGTCCCCAATGCACCGGGCCTTGTAAATGGTGTGCTCCGCAATGCGGTCAGAAACCGGCAGACTATTATCCAACCTGCTGCATGGCAGGAAAAATACAGCCATCCTCAAAAGCTCATTGACAGGCTGAAAAGCTATGTGGGCAAGGAACGGATACAGGCGATGCTGGCAGCCAATAACGATATTCCGCCCATGACGGTGCAGGTAAATACCCTGCGTACCACACGGGAGGAGCTGATCCGGCGACTTGCCAATGAGGGTGTAACGGCAGAGCCTCATAGCTGGATGCAGGACTGCCTGGTGCCTTCCGGTACCGGCAGTATTGAACAGCTTCCTTCCTTCCGTGACGGAGATTTTTATGTACAGGATCCTGCCGCAAAGCTCAGCGTGCTTTGTGCCGAATTGCACCCGGGTATGCAGGTGCTGGACTGCTGTGCCGCACCCGGCGGCAAGTCCTTTGCCGCAGCCATCAGTATGGGCGGAGAAGGCGGCATTACCTCCTGCGATGTCCATCCCCATAAAGCCAAGCTGATAGAAAACGGTGCGGCCCGTTTGGGGATCGGGATCATCACTCCGGTCTGCAAGGATGCCACCGTCTTTGTACCGGAGTGGGAATCGGCTATGGATGCAGTGATTGCCGATGTGCCCTGTTCCGGCTACGGCATTATCCGCAAGAAGCCGGACATACGCTATAAAGACCCGGATACCATGCTGGAGCTGCCCCAATTGCAGCTGGCTATTTTGAATAACCAATCCCGGTATGTAAAGCCCGGCGGCTTGCTGCTGTATTCCACCTGTACACTGGTGTGGGAGGAAAATGAGGGTGCCGTTGCGGCATTTTTGAAGGAGCATCCGGAGTTTACTCCGGAACCACTGCCCCTGCCGGCACCGCTGCCCATAAATGAAAGCGGTATGTTTGCCCTGGTACCCGGAGAATACGACACAGACGGCTTTTTTATTTGCCGCCTGCGGAGAAAAATATGAAAGAACATTTAAAATCCATGACGCTGCCGGAACTGGAGGCCTTGTTCAAGGAACTGGGGCAACCCAAATTCCGGGCGAAGCAGGTCTATATATGGCTTCATAAAGGCGTACGCAGTTATGGGGAAATGAGCAATCTTCCCAAAACGCTGCGGGACACTTTGGAAGAAAAATATCCTTTACTGCCGCCGACAGTGGTGCGGAAGCAGGAATCACAAAAAGACGGTACCATCAAGTACTTATGGCGGCTGTCCGACGGAAATTGCGTGGAAACGGTGCTGATGCGTTACCACTACGGCAATTCCGTATGCATTTCCACGGAAGTGGGCTGCCGCATGGGCTGTGCATTTTGTGCATCCACATTGGGTGGCCTGGTGCGGAAACTGGAGCCTTACGAAATACTGGACCAGGTGCTTTACACGCAAGTGGATTCCGGTCTGCCCATTGGTCACATCGTGCTGATGGGTATCGGTGAGCCGTTGGACAACTTTGAAAATGTGCTGCGTTTTTTGGAACTGGTAAACAGTGCCGATGGCATGAACATCT
>JAZNZG010000106.1:0-4826 GCA_045594825.1 Faecousia sp.
TCCAACTGGAAGCTGTCTGCCCCCAGCGTGGCAGTTTGCTCCAAGTGTGGTGAGCCCGTCATGCCCCACAGAGCTTGCAAGGCTTGCGGTAACTACAATGGCCGTCAGGTTCTGACCGCCAAGGCTGACTAAGGAAGGAAATCATGGAGGAAGGTAAGTTGTACCTTCCTCTTTTTCCTTGTTCGGACAACGGATCTTTTGCTTCCATTCGCGTTTTGACTCCCTTGAAATACTTTAAGTATGTCTGCGGTCGTCAAAACACGACTTGAACCAAAATCTCCCGCTGTCCGTTCAGCAGTTGTAAACAATCCATAAACTGGCAGGATTTTCTTGATTTACGGAAAGATCTGTGCCATAATGATACAAATGTGCAAAAGGAAGGAGTGGGAATATGGCAAAGCCTTTGGTTGCCATTGTAGGACGGCCCAATGTGGGCAAGTCCATGCTCTTTAATAAACTCACCGGTCACCGTACCTCCATCGTGGAGGATACTCCCGGTGTGACCCGTGACCGTATCTACGGCGATTGTGAGTGGTGCGGCCGGGAATTTTCCGTGGTGGATACCGGCGGCATCGAGCCCAATACGGAAAACGATATGCTGAAATTCATGCGTCGCCAGGCGGAGATCGGTATTGAGCTGGCCGACTGCATCGTCATGGTCACCGATGTCCATTCCGGCGTTACCGCCGCGGACCAGGATGTAGCCACCATGCTCCGCAAGTCCGGCAAGCCTGTTGCCCTCGCGGTGAACAAGTGCGACTCCGTGGGTCCCACCAATCCCGATGTTTACGAGTTCTACGGTCTTGGTATCGGTGACCTGTTTGAGGTCTCCGCCATCCATGGCCACGGCACCGGCGACCTGTTGGACTGGTGTCTGGAGCAGTTCCCGGAGGGTGAAAACGAGGAAAAGGACGAGGATATTATCAAGGTAGCCATTGTGGGCAAGCCCAATGTTGGCAAATCCAGTCTTTTGAACCGCATTCTGGGTGAGGAGCGTGTCATCGTCTCCAATGTGGCGGGCACCACCCGTGATGCCATCGACTCCTATTTTGAAAACGAGACCGGCAAGTACTGCTTCATCGATACAGCCGGTATGCGACGCAAGAGCAGAGTGGACGACATCATCGAAAAGTATTCCAACCTGCGTACCATCAGTGCCATTGAACGCAGCGATGTGTGTCTGATTTTGGTGGATGCCAACGACGGCGTTACCGAGCAGGACACCAAGATCGCCGGCCTTGTCCATGAAGCCGGCAAGGCTGCCATCATCGTGGTGAACAAGTGGGATGCCGTGGAGAACAAGGAAACCAACACCATGCGGGACAAGGAGCTGGCAGTCAAGGACGGCCTGAGCTACATGACTTATGCTCCTGTGGTATTCCTGTCTGCCCTTACCGGCCAGCGTGTGGACAAGCTGTTCCAGGTGATCCAGGATGTGAACAAGCAGAACACCAGCCGCATCACCACCGGCCAGCTGAACTCTGTGCTGGCAGGAGCCACAGCCCGTGTCCAGCCTCCCACGGACAAGGGCCGCCGTCTGAAGATCTATTACATGACCCAGGCCGGTACCAAACCGCCTCATTTTGTGATCTTCTGCAACGATGCCCGGTTGTTCCATTTTTCCTACCAGCGGTATCTGGAAAATCAGATCCGTGAGGTATTCGGCCTGCAGGGCACCCCTGTACGCATCACCATTCGCCAGAAGGGCGATAAGGAGGAGTAAATCGTGTGGTATTCCATGTTGATCGCGGTGCTTGTTTCCTACCTGCTGGGAAATCTCAACGGAGCGGTGTGCATTTCCGCCATCGTGTCCGATGACGATGTCCGCAAGCATGGTAGCGGCAATGCCGGACTGACCAACTTTATCCGCAACTACGGTGCCAGCAAGGCACTGCTGGTGGTGGCCATCGATGCCGGCAAGGCGATTTTGGCCTGCCTGACGGCTGGTCTGCTGCTGCAGCCTTACGAGCTGGGCAATGCCGGTGCTGCCCTGGGCGGCCTGTGTGTCATGCTGGGTCATACCATGCCTGCACTGCTGGGCTTCCGTGGCGGCAAGGGCATCCTCAGCGGCCTGTTTGTTGCCATCGTGGTGGATTGGCGTGTTGCCCTGTTGATTTTGGCCGTATTCGCCGTGGTTTATTTTACCACCCGTTATGTATCCCTGGCATCCGTATGTGCCGCTGCCGCCTTCGGCATCGGCTTCGGTGTGCTGTATTATAATGAATGGCCTGTGATGGTCTGCGGCATCCTGATGGGAGCCCTTGCGATCTTTATGCACAGGGAGAATATCCGCCGGCTGTGTAATGGCCAGGAGCGGAAAACCGACCTTTTCGCGAAAGGAAAACAGGAATGAACGTTGCAGTAGTAGGCAGCGGTGCCTGGGGTACAGCCCTGGCCATCCGTCTGCATAAAAACGGCCACAGGGTCTGCCTGTGGACCTTTGAAAAAGACCTGATCCCCCAAATGGAGCAGGAGCGTACCAATCCCCGCCTCCCCGGTGCGGTGCTTCCGGAAGGGCTGGAGATCTCTGCCGACTATGCCTGCGTGGCGGGCTGTAAGATCGTGGTCATCGCCACACCCTCTTTCCCCATTCGTATGAACTGCCGGGGCGTTGCTCCGTATCTGGACGAGGATGCGGTGCTGGTGTGTGTCACCAAGGGCCTGGAAGAGGGGACCCAGCTGCGTATGAGCCAGGTGGTCGCCCAGGAGACCGGCAGGGAAGTGGTGGTCCTCACCGGACCCAGCCATGCCGAGGAAGTTGCTTTGGACAAGCCTACCGGCTGTCTTGCCGCCTGTGAGAACCAGGCCTTGGCAGAGCTGGTGCAGGATGTGTTCATGGCAGAGCATTTCCGTATCTATACCAGCCCCGATGCCGTTGGTGCCGAGCTGGGAGCCGCACTGAAAAATGTCATTGCCCTGTGTGCCGGCGTTACCGACGGACTGGGCTGCGGCGACAATACAAAGGCCATGCTCATGACCAGAGGCCTAACGGAGATCGCCCGGCTGGGTGTTGCTCTGGGAGCGAAGAAGGAGACCTTCGCCGGCCTTGCCGGTGTGGGCGATCTCATCGTGACCTGCACCTCCATGCACTCCCGCAACCGCAGAGCGGGCATTCTCATCGGACAGGGCGTGGAGCCTCAGGAGGCCATGCGTCAGGTGGGAGCGGTGGTGGAAGGCTACTACGCCGCCAAATCCGCCTGGGAGCTGTGCCGGAAGATGGATGTGGATATGCCCATTTTGCAGGCTGCCTACAATGTGCTTTATCAGGGAGCCTCCGCTGCCGAAGCGGTGCAGGTGCTTCTCAAGCGGGATAAGCGTGCCGAGTCCGAGGACGCCGGCTGGTTATAAAGAAACAATGCCTCCCCTTACACCGGGGAGGCATTTACACTTATCAAACAAAAAACGCCATTGCAAATGCAATGGCGTTATCAGTTGCCGGGATTACACAGCACGCTCCACCTTGTTGGAACGGAGGCATCTGGTACAAGCGTACACATGGCACGGAGTACCGTTCACGATAGCCTTGACCCGCTTTACATTGGGCTTCCAGGTACGATTGGAACGACGGTGGGAGTGGGAAACCTTAATACCAAAGGTAACGCCCTTACCGCAATAATCACACTTCGCCATACACTGCACCTCCAATCCGCATGTTGGCTCACTAAAATCACGCCCGTCAATGGACGCTAAGATATGATAGCAGAGTTTAAATCAAAATGCAAGTCTTTTTTTGGAATTTTTTTTGTTTTTTCAAAATATTGTTGCTATTCCCGCTGGTGGCAGTTATAATACTTTTAAAATACACCCCGACGAGGTGACAATTATGTTCAACATGCACAGTGTACCCCTGCCCAGCCTGGTGGAAACCTTCGGCCTGGAGATCCTTTTTGCCGCTACGGACTATGAAAAGATCCGTCTGACGGTGGAAGATGTGGCCCGCCCCGGTCTGCAGCTTGCTGGCTACTTCGACCATTTTGAGCCCATGCGTCTGCAGGTCATGGGTAACGCCGAGTACAGTTACACACAGAAAATGTGTCCCCAGGAGCGGGAGGCGGTTTATGACCGGCTGTTCTCTTACAAGTTCCCCGCGCTGATTATTGCCAGAAATCTGCCCCTGGATCCTCTGTGCCTGGAAGTTGCCAAGAAGTATAATGTGACCCTGCTCCGCAGCAAGGAGGCTACCAGCACCACGGTCTCCACCATGATCACCTACCTGAAGAACGAACTGGCACCCCGTATCACCCGTCATGCGGTGCTGGTGGAAGTTTACGGTGTGGGTCTGCTGCTGACCGGCGAGAGCGGCCTTGGCAAGAGCGAGGCTGCAGTGGAGCTTCTGAAGCGTGGTCACCGGCTCATTGCGGATGATGCTGTTGAGATCCGCAAGGACTCCTCCGGCGCGTTGGTGGGCAAAGCCCCCAAGCTGATCCGTAACTATGTGGAGCTGCGGGGCATCGGCATCGTCAATGTGGCAAAGCTTTTCGGTATGGGCGCGGTCAAGGACGAAAATGAAATCGACCTTGTGGTGAACATCGTTCCCTGGGATAACCAGACTGCCTATGACCGCTTGGGTCTGGAGGAGCAGTTTGAAGAGATCCTGGATGTGAAGATCCCCCGCAACACGATCCCCATCACCCCCGGCCGTAACCTGGCGGTGATTTTGGAGGTAGCGGCTATGAACTGCCGTCAGCGGAGAATGGGCTACAACCCCGCCCAGGAATTCACTGAGCAGATGAACCGCCATATGAATGAGAATATTGCATATCCGCTATGAAAGAACTGACCATTGGACAAAATGATGCCGGGCAGCGGCTGGACCGCTTTTTGGG
>JAZNZG010000107.1:0-1921 GCA_045594825.1 Faecousia sp.
GCCGGACGATCAGGAATTGCTGATCCGCGGTTTTTCCGATAACGAACTGAAGGAAGTGCTGGACGAGCTGTATGTGGACGACGCAGCCGATCTGGTAGAGGAAATGCCCGCCAATGTGGTGCGGCGTATTCTGTCCCAGGCCGACCCGGAAATGCGTAAGTCCATCAACCAGATCCTGCGGTATCCCGAAAATTCCGCAGGCTCCATCATGACCACGGAGTATGTCTCCCTGCGACCCAACATGACGGTGGAAGAGGCTATTTTGCGGATCCGCCGTCAGGGTGTGGACAAGGAGACCATCTATACCTGCTACGTTACCAAGGACCGGACGCTTTTGGGTCTTGTCACCGTTAAGGATCTGCTGCTGGCAGAAGATGACGAAACAAAAATTGAAGACATCATGATCACCAATCTGATCTCCGTCACCACCCTGACCGACCAGGAAGAAGTGGCCCGCATGCTGGGCAAATACGACTTCCTCGCACTGCCTGTTGTGGATAACGAGAACCGGATGGTAGGTATCGTAACCTTCGACGACGCCATGGATGTCATGGAAGACGAGGCTACGGAAGACATCGAGCGAATGGGCGGTATGCTGCCGTCTGAAAAGACCTACCTAAAGAGCACTGTATGGGAGCTGTTCAAAAACCGTATTCCCTGGCTGATGCTTTTGATGGTGTCCGCCACCTTTACCGGCATGATCATCACCGGCTTTGAGGACGCCCTCAGCGAAATGGTGGTGCTGACAGCCTTCATCCCCATGCTGATGGGTACCGGCGGTAACTCCGGCTCCCAGTCCTCGGTTACCATCATCCGTGCCCTGAGTCTGGATGAGCTGCGGTTCTCCGACTTGCCCCGGGTCATTTGGAAAGAGATCCGCACCGCTGTGATCTGCGGTCTGGTGCTGGCAATCGTTTGCTTCGTTAAAATTTGGCTGGTGGACAAGCTGCTGTTGGGTAACCACGAGATCAACCTTATGGTGGACGCAGTGGTCTGTATCGCATTGTTCGTCACGGTTCTTCTGGCAAAGCTGGTAGGTGCGGTACTGCCCCTGGCAGCCAAGGCCCTGAAGCTGGACCCGGCGGTCATGGCCAGCCCCTTCATCACCACCATCGTGGACGCGGTTTCCCTGCTGATCTACTTCGTGGTCGCAAAGGCATTGCTGAGAATCTAAAAAGAGCCTGCTTACGCAGGCTCTTTTTTTTTAATATTTTATTATTTCTCGATGAGCAGTTCTGCGATCTGTACGCAGTTGGTGGCGGCACCCTTGCGGACCTGGTCGCCGCAGCACCACAGGCTGATGCCGTTGGGATTGGTCAGATCCTTGCGGATACGGCCGACAAATACGATGTCCTGATCGGTTGTCTCCAGGGGCATGGGGTAACGCTTGTTTGCCAGGTCATCCACCAGCTTGACACCGGGAGCCTTGGCAATAACCGCTCTTGCTTCCGCAACGGAAACGGGACGGTCAAAGACGATGCTTGCAGAAATGGAGTGGCTGCGGATAACCGGCACGCGGACACAGGTGCAGGTAACATTCAGCTCGGGCAGGTGCATGATCTTCCGGCCCTCGTTCTGCATCTTCATTTCTTCGCTGGTATAGCCCTCATACTGCTCGCCGCCGATCTGGGGGATCAGGTTGTAAGCAATCTGATGAGAGAATACCTTGGGCTCATAACTTTCGCCCTTTGCCAAAGCTTCGATCTCAGCCATCAGTTCCTTGGGGCCCTCTGCACCGGCACCGGAAACGGCCTGGTATGTAGAGGTGGTCATAGCCTTGATGGGAGCGATGGAGTTCAGTGCATTGACAGCGGTAACGGTGATGATAGTGGAGCAGTTGGGGTTGGAGATGATACCGTTGTGCCATTTCACATCCTGGGCGTTGACCTCGGGAACGATCAGCGGGACCTTGGGGTCCAGA
>JAZNZG010000108.1:0-2420 GCA_045594825.1 Faecousia sp.
CTCCGAAATGGCTTCCATGACCGGCGGCGGCGTGCAGACTCCCGGCTTCATGGGCCATGGCAAGCACTTCATCTCCTCCAAGAAGTTCATCGCTGCTGAAGGCGGCCCCGGCCGTATCGTCTGGATGCCCAAGATGCTGAAGGATCAGATGCGTGAGCGTTTGGATGCAACCGCTCTGGAGATGTACGGTGTTGAGAACTTCACCGACATGATCGCTGATGAAACCATCTGCGAAGAAGATCCCGAGCAGCTGCTGGGCTACCTGTCCGAAGTCGGCCATCCCGTTCTGGGCATGGATCCCTTCGACATGTAATGCGGTAATTCCCTAATACTTATAAAAAGGACCTTCTTCGGAAGGTCCTTTTTTACGGAAATCTCACTAATAAACGAACGCCCCTGCAAATCAATCGGACGGGATCCATTAAGGTGAACAACGCCGTCGGCGTTGTTGGATAGTTCCTGTTGGGGTGCCCGACGAATGTCCTTGGTGCAAGCACCTGCGTCCCTCGTCGACCCCGGCCACTCGCTCAGCTCCCTTTCTCCGCCACAGGCGGCGGTCGCATCGCTCCCCCTTCGATATGTAATCTCTGCTATACCTATAAAAAACGCCAGTCCTTCGGGGCTGGCGTTTTTGTTATATTGACATTTTGACAAAAAACGAGTAGCATGAAGGCAGTACAGATGCGGAGGTGCATCCATGAAGAATATTGACACCATCGTCTTGACGGAAAATAACCGGGAAGAATCCCTTCCCGGATTCGATACGGACTTCCCGTATATCGCCACCCGGGCAGAGCTGGATAAATACACCGTTCCCTGGCATTGGCATTCGTCGGTCGAACTGTTTTATATTGAAAGCGGCAAGTTGGAGTACACCACTCCCAATGGTAGTGTGATCTTCCCTGCCGGTTCCGGTGGTTTTGTCAATTCCAATGTGCTGCACATGAGTAAGGTATGTCCTACCGCTGATGCCACCGTTCAGCTTCTGCATTTATTTGACCCGGTCTTGCTGTCCGGCGGAATCGGCAACCGGGTCGACGCATTGTACATTCTGCCTGTAACTGCTTCCTCCTTGGAAATTCTGCCCTTTTATCCGGAAAACCCCGCACATACCCGGATATTAAGCAGTATTCTCCAGGCCTTTCAGATCGACAAAGAGCAATATGGTTATGAATTTCTTCTGCGGGAACGCCTGACGGAAATTTGGCTGCAAATACTGGTTTTGGCGAAATCCCAAACGACCCGGCAGCGACACACCTCCGTCGACAGTCTCCTTAAAACGCTCATGGCCTATGTGCATGAACATTACCCCGAATCCATCAGCGTCCGGCAGCTTGCCCAGGCAGGCAATATCAGTAAACGGACCTGTTTCCGCCTGTTCCAGGAAAATCTGCACATGTCACCTTTGGAATACATTCGCAGCTACCGTCTCCAAAAGACCTGTTACCTGCTGACCCACACAGAGCTTCCCATTACCCAAATTGCTTACACCTGCGGTCTTGGCTCCAGCAGCTACTTCAGCAAAACCTTCCGGGACGCCTTTGGCTGCACGCCGATGGAATATCGCAAAATGGCACGATCGTGATATTATATGGCGTATACAGCATAGCATTTTTCTCAAATGTGCTGTATTGTTTTAACAAAGGAAGCGGAAAGTCTCCCATATTTCCTGTTTCCTTCCATTGTGTTGATGGGACCGGTTGCTGCCGGTCCCATTTTTCAGGGGGCCTTTATGAAAAAGAATCTCACCGTCTGTTACAGCATCACACAGTTTAGCTATTGGGCCGCCTCTACCGGAGCCGCCAGCTTCGCTACCACCTATCTGCTGGGTAAAGGACTCTCCTCCGGTGTTGTGGGTATCCTGTTGGCAGCCGCGGGAATTTTATCCTGCCTGACACAGCCGGTTTTGGCATCTATGGCAGACAGATCCAAAAAATTTCTTCTGCCGCAATTGATGCAGTTTCTGTCCGGTCTGTGCATTTTATGCTTCTGCCTGCAACTTTTGCCAGGACTTCCCATAATAGCTGCGGGAATTTTGTATCTGATAGGTGTATGGTGCAGCGATGCTATCGTTCCGCTGCTGAACGCTCTCAGCGTTGCCTGCAATGCAGGGGGGTATTCCATCAATTACGGTGCCGCCCGGGGAATCGGCTCTGCCGCTTCTGCCATCGGTGCGTTGGTGATCGGTATCGTCATCGCAAAGCTGGGAAACACATGGATGTTTTTGATACTGATCTTTTTCCGGCTCGTGTCCATGCTTTCCATTACCCGCTATCCCAAACTGCAAAAAACGATCTCTGTGGAAACAGCCGACGAAAGCTGCACCATCGCCGCTTTCTTTGCCCGTTACAAATGGTACTGCGTTTCCCTGCTGGGCATTGGTTTTTTTGGTATGTTCCACGCCATGACCGAAAACTACA
>JAZNZG010000109.1:0-1550 GCA_045594825.1 Faecousia sp.
ACAACGATGGTCACGCCGTGCTTTTCAGCGATCTCACCGGCACGCTTCAGATTTTCCATCAGCAGCAGCTGCTCGCTGTCGGCCTTGCACATCACTTCGCCGGACAGGCCGATCATGGTCTTAACGCCCATCTCGGCGGCATAACCCATGCTCAGCTCCACATTCTTCTTGACGGTCTCCCAGGGGAAGGTCATACGGTAGGTCCATGCCTGGTTCAGACAGCAGGCGGCGATGGGGATACCGGCATCGGCAGATGCCTTACCCAGACCTGCGGGGGTCACATCGGGGTTGCTTGCCCAGGGATCCCAAAACTCAACGGCGTCGCAGCCCAGGTCCTTGGCCAGCTGGAACCGCTCATAAAAGGGCAGATCCTCAAATACAGGCTCGATACACAGGGAATATTTCATAATATAACATCCTTTCTGTATGGTTTGAAAAGCACCGGGCGGAATATCCGCCCGGTGCGGCATTTTTTAGGCCAGAACGGCGGCTACCTTGTTGATAGCCTTTGCGATCATGTCGCAGTCCTCGTCGGTCATCTGTGCGGGGATGTCCAGGTGGACAACACGGCCCAGGTAACCCAGGGTGTTGGGATTCATGTCCTCAGCATACTCCACGGGAGCGGGGTTCTTCTTTTCGTGGTAGGGGCACTCCCAGGGACAGCAGACCTCGTTGGAGGCCTTCTTCTGGATGACATGCTTCCAGTGGGCATAGATGTGCCAATCCGGAATACCGGAGTTGAACACGCCGGCGGCGTTGACGCCCTCGGCCTGGAGAGCCTCACAGAAGGGGCCAACCTTTTCGGAGGAGTCCAGATAGAACATCAGGCAGATACCGGTGTCGCCATCGGGATCGTTGCAGGGACGGACCTTGATGCCCTTGGTGTCCTTGATCTGGTTGATGATCCGCTTCTGATGGTCACGCATCAGCTCGTTCAGACGGTCCAGCTTACGCAGCTGGGCACACATGACAGCACCGCACAGCTCGCTCATACGGAAGTTGGAGCCGCAGAACAGCTCGCCTTCAAAACGCTGCTCGGCAAACCGGTCGGGTCTCCAGCAGGCAGCGGTGTCGTGGTAAGAGCAGCAGCGGTCGTAGATACGGGCGTCCTTGCACAGGATCATGCCGCCTTCGCCGGCGGTGATGGTCTTGTGGTACTGGAAGGAGAAGCAGCCGCAATCGCCGAAGGTACCCACATACTGGCCCTTATAGGTAGCACCCACAGCCTGGGCACAGTCCTCAATGACCTTCAGGTTGTACTTCTTGGCGATGGCCATGATGGCGTCCATGTTACAGGGGACACCACGCATGTGAACGGCAACGATGGCCTTTGTGGCGGGGGTGATCTTCTTTTCCAGATCCACCACATCCATGGTCAGGGTCTCGTCCACTTCACAGATGACGGGAGAAGCCTTGGCGGCAACGATGGCGGCACAGGATGCGAAGAAGGTGTAGCCGGTAACGATGACTTCATCGCCGGGGCCCACATCGCAGGCGACCAGAGAGGAGATCAGAGCACCGGTGCAGGAGCTGGTAGCCAGGGCATAGGG
>JAZNZG010000110.1:0-5254 GCA_045594825.1 Faecousia sp.
CGTTGGGCGTATAATACTGACCAACGGAAAGGCCCACAGCGGAGCCGTCCCCCAGATCAAAGGTATTTTGGAAATAGCTCTTGCCGCAAGTAGGCTCACCCAGTACCACAGCCCAATCGTATTCAGACAGGGCTGCTGCGAAAAATTCCGCAGCGGAATAGCTTTGGCCGTTTACCAGCACAGCCATAGGCAGCTCCACGCAGTCAGCATCAGAATTGTGTTCCGATACTTCCCCATCATAACCCACAGACCTGAACAGTAGGCCCTCCGGCAAAAGGTAATCCAGCACTTTGGTCATCTCATGAACATAGCCGCCGGAATTGTTCCGCACATCAAACACAAAGCTTTCCGCACCCTCTTCCAACAGTTTCTCGATCTGTGTGATGGTATGGGCGGAGCAATTGGTGTTGAAATTGACGATCTTGACATAGCCGATATTGCCGGGTAGCATCTGTCCCTTTGCCACAGCCGTTTCAATCACCCGGCGTTTTACGGTGAAGGAGAGCCGTTCACCATCACGCAGCACCGTGACCGTTACAGATGTCCCCTTTTCGCCTTTGATATACTGCCCCGGCAGATTTGTATCCGTGCCTTCCAAAGCATGGCCATCCGCTTCTATAAGAACATCTCCGGGAAGGATACCTGCCTCTTGTGCAGGGCCGTCGGGCTCGACCTGTACAATGTCAAAACCCTGTCCATCCTCCCTGGCCATAATGGAAATACCGATGCCCACATAGGAATTGGTTTTTCCTTCGTTGAAGCTTTCGTACTGGGAGGCTGGGACATAGTAGCTCCAACGGTCGCCCAAAGCCGCCACCATAGCCGCAGCCGCAGCATCTCCAATGGCCGTTTCGTCCACTTCCCCTACAAACCGCTCCGTAATAATATCTTCCATCCTTTCCAGCTTGGTGGTTTTACAGAACAGCAGCAGCGTAACACAGGACGCCAGTGCCGCTACAAGAATGTAGGACACCACCGTCAGTAAAATTTTCATTTTATATTTCCGGTTTTCCATATGCGTTCCTCCCGGTCGTATCAGCAATTCCCACAGCCCGGACAGGCTGTGGGAATTGTATGTACCTATATTATGGCCGACACATCAAATGCTGATGTAATTTGCAGGGTTCACATAGCTGCCGTTATAGGAAATGCCGAAGTGCAGGTGCGGGCCCGTAGAGGCACCGGTGGAACCCATGTAGCCGATGGTTTGACCACGGTTGACTGACTGACCCACAGATACGATATAATGGGTCATATGGTAATAGTAGGACTTGAATCCGTCGCCATGGTTGATGACAACATAATAGCCGGCACTGCTGTTATAACCTGTGCCGCTGACCGTTCCGCCCTTGGATGCATAGATAGATGTTCCGGAAGGTCCCGCCAGGTCAACACCGTTGTGATATTTGGATACGCCGTAAATGGGATGGATCCGCCAACCGAAAGCACTTGTGAAGGCTGTATAACGGCAAGGTACGATCCAACCGCTGCTGGAAGGTGCACTGGTGGAGGAACTTGTGCCGGTGCTGGGATGGGCTGCTGCCCATTCCTTTGCCTTGGCTTCTTTATAATCCTTCTCAGCTTCGTCGATGTCAGCTTTGATGGCAGCCATCTCATCTTCGGCAGCCTCCATAAGCTCTTCAAATTCAATGCCTCTTTCAACCAACCGGTTCAGCAGTGCATCGGATTCCGCTCTCTTGACTTCCAGTTCTGCCTGGGCAGCATTCAGTTCTTCCTTGTTGGCAGCAAGTGCAGCCAACTCGGTCTCCAGTTCTTCCTTTGCTGCAGCTACTTCTGCGGCGGCAACGCACATTTCCTCAATGCGTGCCTGGTCTGCTTCCTGGATCTGTTCGATCATCTGCAAGCGGTCCAGCATATCGGTAAAGCTGTTGGCCTGGAAAATCACAGACCAGTAAGACAGCTTGCCGTTTTTCTCCATGGCACGGATACGCTCTTTGTTCTCAGCCTGAAGCTGTTCCAAATGCTCTTCCGCTATCTCCAGCTCTTCCTGCTTATCGGCAATCAGCAAATTATACTCAACAATCTGGTTGTTGATGATGGTCACCTGCTGGGACAGCAGAAAGACCTCCTGATCCACCTGGTTTTTCTGTGCAACGATCTGCTCGATCTCGCTGAAATTGGCATCAATGTCGGCATCGATCTCGTCGATACGTTCATCAATGGCCGCTTTATCTTCTTTCAGTGCTTCGATACGCTTTTTGATTTCGGCAGAAGATTCTGCATTAACACGGGTGGGGATCGCACTTGCGATGATACCCAATACCATCAGCAGGGCCATCAGCCCAGCAACGATGGATACCCAAAGTTTTCTGTTTTTCATAAGGGAACCTCAATTAGGAATTCATAAACTTGCGGATGGATGTCCAGCTGCCAACCACACCGACAAACAATCCGGCAGCGGCAAATGTCATGATCATTGAACCCAACAGTTCTGTAAAAGGCACAAAGCTGAACAGCTTTGTTGCAATATTGATCTCAGCGATCCGGTTGACCAGATAATCGTACAACAGCCACTCCAGGCCAAACGCGATCGCTGCACCGATGATACCAAGGGCGAAGCCTTCCACTACAAAGGGAAGCCGGATAAAGCTGTTGGTGGCACCCACCATCTTCATAATGGAAATTTCCTCGCGTCGGTCGTACATAGCCAGCTTGACCGTATTGGAAATGATCAGCAGGGATACAATCAGCAGTATGCCGATCACCACCAAAGAGACCAGATGTAACACATCCTGCAGCATGGTAAAGCCTTCTGCCAGCTCATTGTAAGCCACCACATCCACGATACCGGTAATGCTCTGCACGGACTTGATAGTTTGATTCAGCTCGCGATTGTCCTTCAAAACGATCACAAACCGATGCTCCAGTGTTTCAGGGTCCGTGCCGTCGAAGGCAGCAGGATTTTCGTAATCTGCGATAAAGTCAGACAAAGCCTTCTCACGGGATACGAAGGTACATTCCAGTACATTATCGATCCTGTTGATCTGCGTACCGATGCTTCTTGCCTCAGCGTCAGACAAAGTCTCATCCACATAAGCTAGGACTTCATTGGTCTTGTTCAGATCTTCAACCATGATGTTCAGGTTATAGATCAGGCTGGAAAATGTACCCACGATCAGCAGACATGCCACTGTGACGCAGATAGCGGCAAAGGACATGAAGCCGTGAAGGAAAATTCCCTTCAGGCCCTCCTTTATCAAATAACCAATGTTATGTATTTTCATAAGCTGTAATACCCATCCATTCCGTCATGGACCACCAAGCCTTCGTTGATGGCAATGACTCGTTTGCCAAACTGTTCCACCAGCTCTCTTGCATGGGTAACCACCAGCATGGTAGTGCCCAGATTATTGATCTCCTGCAGCAGGCTCATGATTTCCAAAGCCATAGCAGGGTCCAGGTTGCCGGTGGGCTCGTCCGCAATAATGGTAGAAGGGTTGTTCACCAGTGCTCGTGCAATAGCCAAACGCTGCTGTTCACCGCCGGAAAGCTCATTGGGACGACGGCGGCTCTTGTTTTCCAGTCCAACCAGTTCCAAAATGTAAGGCACACGGACACGGACTTCCTTTTCCTTTGCACCTACCGCACGCATAGCGAATGCAACATTTTCATAAACAGACTTATTGGCGATCAGGCGGAAATCCTGGAACACGACACCGACGGTGCGACGCAGGTAAGGAATCTCACGCTTACGGATCCGCTCCAAAGAATAGCCGTTTACATGAACGGTACCAGAAGTGGGCTTCAGTTCGCCTGTGATCAGCTTTATGATAGTGGACTTGCCGGAACCGGAAGGTCCAACCAAAAACGCAAACTCTCCGTCCTCAACCTGAAGGCTGATTCCCCGAAGAGCCTCATTGCCTTCCACATAGGACTTAGTCACATCAGTAAATTCGATCATAAGTATTTCGCTCCATGTTTAGTGTAACTAAATTGTAACATATTGTAATCATCGTGTCAACCTCACGGGGACTGAAAAATACTGGAATCAACACAAATAGAGCCGCACACAATGGTGCGGCTCAGATATTATCTGGTTTCCCGGGAGGAAAGGTATTTCCGCACCATCAGTGCCACCTTAAATACGATGGCATGGTCAAACTGACGCAGGTCCAGTCCTGTCAGCTTTTTGATCTTTTCCAGGCGATACACCAAGGTGTTGCGGTGGACAAAAAGCTTACGGGAGGTTTCGGACACATTCAGGTTGTTCTCAAAGAACTTATTGATGGTAAACAGGGTTTCCTGGTCCAGGGAATCAATAGAATTCTTCTTAAATACTTCAGACAGGAAGATGTCACACAGCGTGGTAGGCAGCTGGTAAATCAGACGACCGATGCCAAGATTCTCATAGTGCATGATGCTCTTGTCGGTATCAAAGACCTTGCCCACTTCAATGGCAGTCTGGGCTTCCTTGTAAGCATCGGACAGCTCACGCAGATGCTCGGCCACGGTGCCGATACCGATCACAGTCTTGATGTACAGTTCATTCTTAAGGGTATCCTCAATGGCCTTGGCGGTCTTTTCCAGTTCCTCGGCAGAGGTATTACCGGACAGCTGCTTGATAACAGCGATATCGGTTTCGTTGATGCTCAGAACGAAGTCCTGAAGCTTATCGGGGAACATGTCAGAAAGAACATCCACGGTAGATACATCGCCGGTACCGAGCTGACGCACCAGGAATACCGCTCTGGGAGCATCGGTGGCGAAATGCAGTTCCTTGGCACGGATATAAATATCACCGGCCAGGATGTTATCCATGATAATATTTTTTACAAAGGTACCCCGGTCATGCTTTTCCTCGTAGAAGGTCTTGGCATCATTCAAGGCGATATAAGCGATGTTACAGTAAGCACGGGCCTGCTCATCATCACCGCTGCAGAACACAGCATACTCAAAATAATTGGCACTGCTCATGATAGCACGGAATGTCTTTTGGCCAAAAGTCACGATGTGCTGCTCACTGCCGGAAACTTTTACAACGGCATCCGGCCAACGCTCACCCAAAAGCACATTGTCGGTACAGGATACAACATATCCATCTGCATCGATAACGCCGAAAACGCGGTCGGCTGCGTCCTTTAACTGAACCATTACACTCTGAAAAACACTGTTTGCCATTGTGTACCTCCTTAGAATTATGCACAAATGCGTATTCTACAAATATGTAACAGTATTATACATCTATTTTGCACATTTTGCAAGTACCTTTTGACATAATATTGCAAAATTAGAT
>JAZNZG010000111.1:0-1636 GCA_045594825.1 Faecousia sp.
CAGCGGAAATTGCACCCCTGCAAAAATACGGTACAGGCGACCTTGCCGGGGTAATCCAGCAAGGTCATTTTTTGCAATCCTGTAATATTCATATCAGCACAGCTTTGCACCGGCGGGGATGGCATCGTCCACCATCAGCAGGTTCAGTTTCTCCTCACCCTTTTCGGTGTGGACAGCGGAGATCAGCATACCACAGGACTCTCTGCCCATCATCTTACGGGGAGGCAGGTTGGTGATGGCCACCAGGGTCTTACCGATGAGCTCCTCAGGCTTGTAGAACTTGGCAATGCCGGAAAGGATCTGACGGTCGGTACCGGAGCCGTCATCCAGGGTAAACTGCAGCAGCTTGTCGCTCTTTTTCACATTCTGGCAATCCTTGACCTTCACGGCACGGAAGTCAGACTTGCAGAAGGTGTCAAAGTCCACCTTTTCATCGGTGTAGGGCTCGATCTCCAGGGCGGGCAGCTTTTCCTTTGCCTTGGCAGCATTGAAAGCATCGATTTCTTTCATTTTCTTTGCCATATCCAGGCGGGCAAAGAGGATCTCGGGAGCATCCAGCTGGGTGCCGGAAGCCATAGCACCGAAGGAAGCAAGGCTCTCAAGACCGCCGTTTTCACACTTGATCTGTGCAAGGATCTTTGCGGAAGTCTCAGGCAGGTAGGGCTCCAGAGCGATGGCGGCAAAGCGGATGGCCTCCAACAGATTATACAGCACAGTACCCAGGCGGGCCTTGTTTGCCTCGTCCTTTGCCAGGGACCAGGGCATGGTCTCGTCAATATACTTGTTGGCACGACGCAGGAGAACGAAGATCTCATCGATGGCATCGGCCACCTTCAGCTCGTTCATCTTCTCCTCAACCTTGCCGGGCATTGCCAGGGCAACGGCCTTCAGTTCTTCATCCAAAGCATCGGCAGCCACGGGAGCCTGCACCACGCCACCGAAATACTTGTTGTTCATGGCGATGGTACGGTTTACCAGGTTGCCCAGGATGTTTGCCAGCTCAGAGTTGATACGCTCGATGATCAGTTCGTAAGTCATGATGCCATCGCTTGCAAAGGGGATTTCATGGAGCACGAAATAACGCACAGCGTCCACACCGAACAGTTCCACCAGGTCGTCGGCATAAATCACATTACCCAGGGATTTGCTCATCTTGTCACCCTTCACCAGCAGCCAGGGGTGTCCAAACACCTGCTTGGGCAGCTCTTCGCCCATACTCATCAGGAAGATGGGCCAGTAGATGGTGTGGAAGCGGACGATATCCTTGCCGATGAGGTGCAGGTCTGCAGGCCAGTACTTCTTGTAATGGTCACTGTGGTTGCCGTCGGCATCATAGCCGCAGAAGGTGATATAGTTGCTCAGCGCATCCAGCCACACATAGCTCACATGACCGGGAGCGAAGTCCAGGGGTACGCCCCAGGTAAAGGAAGACCGGGAAACACACAGATCCTGCAGACCGGGCTTGAGGAAGTTGTTGATCATCTCGTTTTTCCGACTCTCGGGCTGGATGAAGTCGGGATGCTCTTCAATGTGCTTCATCAGGCGGTCAGCGTACTTGCTCATCTTGAAGAAGTATGCCTCTTCCTCTGCGTCCACACACTCACGGCCGCAGTCGGGGCACTTGCCGTCAACCAGC
>JAZNZG010000112.1:0-3620 GCA_045594825.1 Faecousia sp.
GCAAAAACATTTTGGAAGATCCGTTCCACATCCTTAAGGTCATGGATGTGGTTGATGGCATCTCCGGTACAGGTCACCAGGTCAAATTCCTTGTCCGGGCAATAAGTGACCATGTCCGCAACATCGTAACGGATATGGGGACTGGCTTCCCTGGCAATTTCGATCATGCCCCGGGAAAAGTCCATACCCGCCACTTCAATGCCGCTGTGGGAGAGCATGCGGCACAAAACACCTGTGCCGCATGCAAGGTCCATGCTGCTTTTTACCGCCAAGCCTTCCCTTTGGATCCACTTCAAAAGGTCTTCTCCAAAGGCTTCGGGATAGTAATTCCATCCCAACTCGTTATACACTTTACAAAACACATCGCTGTACATAGCTGCACCTCGCGTCAAATGAGAATGCCGTTGCAGTGGTCGATCTCATGCTGAATGATCTGGGCTGTCCATCCGGTAAAAGTCTTGATCCGGGTCTGCAGCTCCATATTTTGGTACTGCACCTTGATCCGCTGATACCGCTTGGCGTTGCGGGGTCCGCCCAACAGCGACAGGCAGCTTTCCTGTGCATCGTATTCTCCGTCCTTGCGGAGGATCTGTGGATTCAGCATCACCATGGCTGTATCTTCATTTTGAAAAACAATGATCCGTTTGCAAACACCGATCATATTGGCCGCCATACCCACACATGTCTCCCGGTTTGCATGCAGTGTATCCAGCAGGTCATAGACAACGGGCAGATCCTCTTTGGTGGCAGGGACGGATGTGCGTGCAAGCAAAATAGGGTCGTGTACCAGTTCTTTTACCATTTTCTTCACCCCTTCTAATGTCAATATAGCACATCCGTCACCATTTCTCAACTTGCTTCTTTTTATGCTTGGATCAAATTACCGTAGAAAGCAATTTGCAACATTTTTATTTTTTCTGTACTATAATGTTTACACAAGAAGATTCAACAAAATAAAAGTGCATGTTGCAGATCTTTCAAAACGGAGAGTGATAGTCTGCGGTGGGATGTCTCTACGATCTATCCGGTGGAGTAGCTGCCACCAAAAACACCGCAACAATCTGAATAATAAGAAAGTGGCACAGGCTACCCTGTGCCACTTTCCTTTATTCTGCATAAGTTTCCACGCAAAAGCCCTTATGACCGCACTGGGGGCAGGTCAGCTTGCGGGTGGTGGGGGTGTGGTTTGCCCAGAACATTTCTTTGAAGCTGGGTTTGAATACGCTGTGGCACTTGGGGCAGATATAGGCAACATTTTTGAAGTAATATCTGCTGATCCAAACACTGATCACGATCATCACCGGCAGAGCCACAAATACAAAGGGCCACCAGATACCCTTGAAGATCCACAGCAGGATCGTGGCGATCTCAACAGCCTCAGAGATCAGGCCCACACCCACCATGGTCCAACGCATACGACGCAGTTTATTTTTGTTTTCCATAATGTGAGCTATGTCACCAATGGTTTCTATGGAGAATTGCTCCGTCTTTTGGATGTCCTGCCGCAGAGCCTGGAGCCGCTGCAGCTTTTCCTGCCGGGAGCCGATCTCCTCTTTTAACAGCAGCTCCTGCTGCTGCAGTAAAAGGTGGATCACATCCTCGGGATGATCTTCTTCCAATAGCTCGCCGATGGCACTGATGGGAACGTCCAGCTCCCGCAAAAAGCAGATCACCTTCATTCGTTTCAGATCGTCCTCAGAATACAGTCTCCGTCCGCCCTCGCTCAACTGGCTGGGGACGAGGATTTTCCGGGTATCGTAATACTGAACCGTCCGGACTGTGACACCGCACAGCTTTGCAATTTCTCCTGTGGTGTATTTTGACATAGCATTTCACCTCCTGTGAGGCTATGGTAGCACATAACGCAGCGTCACAAGCAACCCCTTACCCAAGGGGATTTTTTACATGTAGCGAAATTTTTTTCTTTTCACAAACAGACATACTGTTCCCGTGATCACCGCCATGGCTTCCGCCACCGTTACAGACCACCAAATGCCGTCGATCCCAAGGATCAGCGGCAGCAGCATCACCGCTGCGATCTGGAACACCAGCGTCCGCAAAAAAGAAATGATGGCAGAGGTCAGTCCGTCATTGAGGGCAGTGAAAAATCCGGAATAGAAAATGGCATAGCCTGCCACCGGGAAGGAAACCGCAAAAATGTAGAAGCCGTCAACAGTCAGTTCCAGAAGTTCTGTATCATATCCCACATACATCAGCGACAGCGGTCTTGCCAGCAGATAGCCAAGGCCCAGCATCGCACCGGAAGATAGCCCGATGATCACCATGCTTTTTTTCAGCAAGCTTTTCAGCTCCCCGTCGTTCTCTGCTCCCAGGTGGAATCCAACAACAGGTGCCGTTCCGATGGAATAGCCGATGAAAATCGCCAGGAAGATCAGATTCACATACATCATGGTGCCGTAGGCAGCAACACCGTTTTCCCCGGCATATTTCAGCAGCTGAATATTGTAAAGCATATTGACCAAAGACATGGAGGCATTGCTTAGCAGCTCCGAGGAGCCGTTGGTCAGGGTCTTCAGCAAAGCTGTGCCGTCAAAGATCGTTTTTCCCAGGCGGAGCAGGCTGCTGTTGGGACGGGCAAAATAAACAAGAGGGATCATACCGCCCACCACCTGACTGAGGGCCGTTGCCAGTGCAGCACCCACAAGGCCGAAGGGGATCACCAGCACAGCATCCAAAACCATATTGGCAACACCGGATGCGATGGTGACCACAAGCCCCAGCTTGGGCTTTTCTGCCGTGACGAAAAAGCTTTGAAAAGCCATCTGCATGATAAACGCAGGCAAGGCCCCAAGGATGATCCGTCCATAAAGCACACAGTCATCCAGCATGGCTCCTTCAGCCCCCAAAGCAGCAGCCACGGGACGGATCAGCACAATGCCCAGCAGGGCGATCACAACGCCTGCACCCAAAGCCACATACACCAGCAAAGAGAAGATCCGGTTGGCTTTTTCCATGTCCCGGGTGCCCATGGTGCGGGAGATCAGGGCACTGCCGCCGGCACCGAACATAAAGCCCAGCGAGCCCAGCACCATCAAAAAAGGATATATGAAATTTACCGCCGCAAAGGAGGTCTTTCCAACAAAGTTGGACACGAAGAAGCCATCCACCATGCCGTAAATGGAGGTGAATACCATCATCGCTATGGACGGCAGGGTAAATTTCAGCAGCCTGCCGTAGTTGAAGTGGTCGGAAAGCTTGATCTCTTCCCGGACACGGTTCTTTTTCATATCAAAATTAGCCTTTAAAATAATTCTCAATCTCTTTCATACGGGTTTCCTGCTGAACGCCAAACGGGCAGCGGCTTTCACAATGGCCGCAGCTTAAACAGGCATCTGCTTTGACAGACAGCTTTTCATAGTGGTTGGCAGCCAGCACATCCCCTACTTTTGCCAAATCATAATATTTATTCACCAGACCGATGTCAATGCCTGCCGGACAGGGTTGACAATGGTTGCAGTACACGCAGGTGCCGGAGATCAGTTCTGCGGTAAAGCTGCCGATGAGGGCATAATCCTTTTCTTCTTCGGTTGCATCGGTAAAGCCCAGCAGCACATTCAACTGTTCCATGGTCTGTACGCCGGGAACCGCAGACAGTACAC
>JAZNZG010000113.1:0-4322 GCA_045594825.1 Faecousia sp.
AAAAGCTGGTGCTGGCACAGGCTGATTATCCTGTGGAAACCGACTACAGCAAGATTTGCCTGGCACAGAAGGATATTCTGTAATAAAAAAACGGAAGGTGACACCCACATGGGTGTCGCCTTTTTATCATATAGAGCGGAAAATTTCTGCGGTAATGGTGCGGTATTCGGAAAGGTCTGTGGTTTTCCGTAAGCGTTTTGCCAGCTTTTCGTCCTTGCAGAATTTGGGGATCAGCAAGCCCCAATGCTCTTTCAGCCGGAACATGGCATTGCGGGAACCGCCAAAGGATACCAGATATTCCTCCAGCAATTCGTTCATATATCCCTCCAATGCTTTACCGGTGGTTCCACCCGGGGTGAGCATGCCCGGATCGGCGATCAGACCTCTGCCGATCATCACGGCATCCACTCCGGGATATTCCTGTTGCAACCGTTCTGCTTTGGAGCGGTCTGTGATGTCGCCGTTGTAGCACACGGGATTTTTACTGTGCTCCATACAAAAACGGAACATATCCATGTCCACACTGCCCTTATAAAAGGCGGTGCGGATGCGGGGATGGACGGTCAGCTCCCGGATGGGATAGCGGTTATAGATCTCCAGCAGTGCCGGAAATTCATCCGGTGCGTAAAAGCCGATCCGTGTTTTCACGGAAACGGGCAGGGGAGAACGGGCGAATATCTCCTCCAAAAAACGGTCCAGCGTATCAAGCTCCCGGAGCATGCCGGAGCCCTTGCCCTTGGCGGTGACAGTGCCGGAGGGGCACCCCAAATTCAGATTGACTTCCTGGTAGCCAAGGTCAGCACACTGTCCTGCCATCCATACAAAATCCTCTGCGACCTTGGTCAGCAGCTGGGGAATGACCAACGCATCCAGGTTTTCTGCGGGGGGCAGCTCCCGTGCCTCCCGGGTTGTTAGAGCCCGGTGAACGGTGGGGGAGAAGAAAGGTGTGTAGTACCGGTCCACACCGGGGAAATATGTATGGTGTATCCTTCGGAAGGCACTGTCTGTCAAACCTTCCAAAGGGGCGAAATAATAACGCATCGTCATTCTCCTTAAAAATGGGTGCATCCCGGAAGGATGCACCCATTTGCTTAGATCTCCATGATAACGGGCAGGATCATGGGGTTACGCTTGGTGGTCTTGAACAGGTAGCCGCTGAGATCGTTTTTGATAGCGGTCTTGACAGCGGTCCAGTCCCTGATCCGCTTACGGCTGCACCGCTCAATGGCCTCCATGGCCACATACCGCAGCTCCTCCATCAGCTCTTCCGATTCTTTTACATATATGAAGCCCCGGGTTATGATGTCAGGTCCGGTAATGATGCTGCCGTCCTGGGCGGAAATGTTGACACAGACAACGATCATGCCGTCCTGAGCCAAATGCTTTCTGTCCCGAAGGACTACACTACCCACGTCACCGACGCCGGTGCCGTCCACAAAGACCTTGCCGGCAGTAACGGAGCCGTTGATCTTGCAGCTCTTTCCGGTAAATTCGATCACACTGCCTAAATCTGCGATACGGACATTCTTGGGTGCCATACCCAACTGGGTGGCCAGCTTGCCGTGGATCTGCAGGTGACGCTGCTCACCGTGAACAGGAATGAAGAATTTGGGCTTGCACAGAGCGTGGATGATCTTCAGCTCTTCCTGGCAGGCGTGGCCGGAAACATGCAGACCCTCGCTCTTTTCGTATACGACATCTGCACCCTTGCGGTACAGCTCGTTGATGATCCTGGAAACGGCCTTCTCGTTACCGGGGATGGCAGATGCGGAAATAATGATCCGGTCACCGGCCACAATATCGATCTGCTTGTGGGTGGAGAAAGCCATACGGTACAGAGCAGACATGTTTTCGCCCTGAGAACCGGTGGAGACGATGACGATCTTGTTCTTCGGCAGGCTCTTTACTGCGTTCAGATCCACGATGAGACCGGAGGGGATCTTGATATAACCCAGCTCCTGAGCCACCTTCAGCATGTTTTCCATGCTTCTGCCGGTAACGGCCACCTTGCGTCCATACCGCTGTGCCGTAGCCAAAACAGACTGGATACGGTGCATGTTGGAGGCAAATGTAGTGACGATGATCCGCTGGTCGCAGTTTTTGAACTGCCGATCCAGACCCTCGGCAACCATATTTTCGCTAGGGGTATAGCCTGTCCGTTCCACATTGGTGGAGTCGCAAAGCAGTGCCATAACACCCTGGTTAGCCAGTTCACCCAGCCGTGCCAGGTCGGTCATACCGTCTGCGGCGGTGGGGTCGATCTTGAAGTCGCCGGTCATGATCACCGTTCCCACAGGGGTGTGGATGGCAAAGGCCACCGCATCGGCGATGGAATGGTTTACATGGATAAACTCCACAGTGAAGCAGCCGGCCTTGACCACATCACCGGGCCGGTGGGTGATCAGCTTGACCTTGTCTGCAATACGGTGCTCCTCCAGCTTCAGCCGGATCAGACCCAAAGTCATGGGTGTACCGTGAATCGGACAGGTCACTTGCTGCATACAGTAGGGGATGGAACCGATATGGTCTTCATGGCCGTGGGTAATGAACATGCCACGCAGCTTCTTGGCGTTCTGCACCAGATAGGAAAAGTCGGGGATCACCAGATCCACACCGTACATATCCTCTTCCGGAAAACCGACACCGCAGTCCACAACGATCATATCCTTGCCGTACTCCAGGACGGTAATGTTCTTGCCGATCTCATCCAAACCGCCAAGGGGGATGATTTTTAATTTTTCTGCCAAATGGGATACTCCTTTCAAATAAAAAAAGACAACACAAAGCAAGCGACCGTCTGCTCTCATTCTAGCCCTGAATCGCCTGATGAGGAACAAATTGACGCCCGCAAAGATATTCATTTTAAGGTGCAGCAGGCCTGCCCGCCTGCTGCTGTTATCCATAGTATACCACGAAATACCCAAAAAGTATACCATTATTTTTCCGCCCCCTTCGACACAAAGTGTAAATGGACGGAATTTCGCCGAAATACGCAAAAATCCTGTTGCACCTTTTCTTTACCTTTGCTATAATAACCTTTACATTAGGGTACTATTAGCATTTGTAAGGAGGCGGTGGAAATGAACAAAAAGCTTGGCAGGCTGTTAAGACCCGGCGTCGGTATCTACTTTGTGGTGTTGGCGGTGTTTACCATAGCCGCAGGATTGCTGGGCCAGTTTTTATTGGCCGGTATTATGCTGGGCGTGACTGTACTGCTGCTGTTGCTGCATTTTTTGCTGCGTGCCAACCGCCGCAAGGGGCTGAAAGCCTTTTTGGATGCACATTCAAATGAACTGACCGGCGGAAACGCTGCGGCTCCGTTCCCCATGGTGGCTGTTCGTTTGGCAGATAACAGCATCGTATATGCTAACGATCCTTTTTGCCATCTGACCGGCTTCCAGGATGCTATGACGGAACATTATATCACCCAGCTCCTGCCGGGCCTGCAGCTGGATTGGCTCACCTCCGGCAAGTCGGAATATCCCTATGATGTGACGGTGGGCAGACGCCGTTACCGTGTATATGGAACCACCATCCATGCCGATGACCCGGAAGAAACCTGGCTGGGCGTACTGTACTTTGCAGACTTGACAGAGCTGTATCAGGTGCGGGACGAATATATCCGCTCCCGTCCTGTGGTGTCCATTATTCTGGTGGACAATTACGAGGAGCTGACCAAGAATCTGACAGAAGCAGCTTCCTCTGCCCTGAATGCCCGCCTGAATGAGACGATTACCGCCTGGACGGAAGGCTACCATGGTCTGCTGCGTCGTCTGGAGCGTAACCGGTTTTTGTTTATCTTTGAAAAGAAAGATCTGAAGCAGGCCATTAACGACAAGTTCTCTTTGCTGGAGGAGATCCATGAAGTGACCAATCCTTCCGGCCTGGCAGCCTCTATTTCCATGGGCCTGGGTGCGGAAGCCGAAACCTTCGAGGAAGCTTACGAATTTGCTGCCCTTTCCATTGAAATGGCTTTGAGCCGGGGCGGTGACCAGGCGGTCATCAAGGATCGGGTGAACTTTGAGTTCTACGGCGGCCGTACACGCGAATCGGAACACCGCAGCAAGGTGCGTTCCCGTGTGACAGCCAATTCCATGATGGAACTGATCGGCCAAAGCAGCCAGATCTTCATTATGGGTCACAAGAACGCGGACATGGATGCCGTAGGTGCCGCCATGGGCATTGCCTGCCTGTGCCGTAAAAAGAACAAGCCTTTTTATATCGTGCTGGACCTGCAGCAGAATGCTGCGGAAAGGCTGATCGAAGAGATCCGGCAGGTGCCGGAATACAGGAATGCCTTTATCTCCGCACAGGAGGCTCTG
>JAZNZG010000114.1:0-2095 GCA_045594825.1 Faecousia sp.
GGGCCGGCACTTTAATACCTGTGCCTGCACCACGGTGTCGTAGGCGTGACCCCGGGTCATGACGCAGACATAGTCCTCGCTGCCGATTTTGATGTACCGGCCGATATTACGCAGGTCGCCGCAGATCACACTTTCTGCACCGGGGAACAGTTCTTCTTTTGTAAATTCCGGTCGGTCGTCCATGACCACACACCGGAAGCCAACATGGGAGAGCACCGGCACCAATTCCTGTGCCACATGGCCGCCGCCGAAAACATAGACCTTGCCGGAGGTGTTGATCTGCTCAATATACAGACTGCCTGCCATGTGGGGGTGACGGGTGAGCTGAGGAGCAAGGTCGGCATCGGACTTGTCTGTCAGGGACAGCCGGCCTCCCTGGGAAATATCCGACAGCAGCCACAGGTCGCTGCCTTTTTGGAATTTTTCCTCTGCCTTTTGGCAAAGGGTCATGGTATGGGGATCCCCTGCGGGGATATAGTGAAAAAATACATTACAGGCACCGCCGCAGATCATGCCCAAATTCTGCACATCGTCCTTTGTGAGGGTGAAATCGTGACCCAGAGAGTTTTTTTCCTCCAGGACCTTGGCGGCAATTTGCTCCGAGCGGTATTCCACCGCACCGCCGCCGATGGTGCCGCAGATGCGGCCGTTACTGCCCATGAGCATTCGTGCACCGGCACCCCGGGGGGTTGCACCGGAGGATGCGATAACGGTGACCAGGACCAAAGCTTCTCCGGCGGACAGACGGTTATGTATGGTATTCAGCATCTTACGCATTTATGATTCCTCCTGTAATGCAAAATTTCCGTTTTCAAAGGAAAGAACAATGATCTCACCGTAGCCGGGTTTTTTCCAAACACCGCTGAGGTGCTGCAGCAGCAGTGCCGTCACACCGCCGTGGGTCACCACAGCCACATCGCCGGGTACGCTTTGAACGGCCTGGGTCAGAGCCTGCAAAAACCTTGCAAGGCCTGCCTCGTTGGATTCTGCCTCCGGCAGAGGAATGGTCCGGTCCGTACCCCGGGCCGCGTAAAGGTCGGGGTAGCGTTCTTTGATGGTATCAAAGGTCAGGCCGTCCCATGCTCCGGCATACAGCTCCCGCAGACCCTCCATGACCGTAACGGGCATTCCGGTGGCCTGTGCGGTCTGTACCGCTCTTTTTAAGGGGCTGGAAAACACGGCTGCTACCGGGGGTAGTTTTTTTGCCGCTTCCGCCGCCTGGGCAATACCGGCCGGACTCAGGGGAATATCCGTTGTGCCAAGGCACATCCGTTTGCCGCCGGGAAAATCCGGCAGGCTGTGGCGGATCAGATAGACCTTTTTCATAGGAACAGCCCTCCGAAGTATTCTTCATACAGCTCGCTGGCCCGGTCCTTCAGCATTTTCTCAAAGGCGTTGTAGCACTCCAGCAGCTCCCGGCCCCGCTGGGTCAGCCGGCTTTGGCTGCCGCCCGCACCGCCCTGGCTTCGCTGTATGAGGGAGTAGTTGAGCTGGCTCTCCAATGTGCGGATGATATTCCAGCAGCTGGAGTAGCTCAGCTGCATCCGCTGGCCTGCTGCCCGGACGGAGCTGGTCTCATCCACCAGCGTCAGCAGCATGGCGATCTTGCTGTCAAAAAAGGGCTTCTCCTTGGCAAGAGCAACGCTGACCACCGGCCGCACCAGCTGGGAGTTGTGGTAGCTTACCAAAGCGGAGTAATCCTCCGGGGTGTCCGCGTCGTGAATGGTGCCGGGGTCCTCCACCTCGATCCGCCGCAGAGGTACGCTGCACCGGTCCATAGCACCCTTCAGACCCATTTCACCGCAATCGTTTAAGATCTCCGGGATCAGCTCGTTTGCGATGAGGATGGGATGACCCTGCTTACCCTCGCACATGGGGCAGGCCAGGGCAGCACCGGAATCCAAAATGGTCTTTGCGGTTTTGGCGGTGAACAGGGGAACATCCACCGGGGTAAAGAGGATCTTGTCGCACTTGTCCTGCAAATACTCCAGACCGATCTTGACGGAGTCAAACATCTGGGTATGCTGGTAGTTCTCGTTCCTTATAAAAATGATACCGTTGCCGGCAAGGTGCCGTTCCAGCATGGTGGCGTTAT
>JAZNZG010000115.1:0-5240 GCA_045594825.1 Faecousia sp.
CTTCAGAAAAATGCGATGCTGATCCCCCTGGCCGACACGACCATCGCGATTATGGCCGGCATGGCGACTGCCGCTACGGCCACCTCCATCCGCATGTCTGTGACGGTGGTGGTGGTGCTTCCGGATACCGGCCAGCGATACCTGTCCACCGACCTGTTCTGATAAAAAATGCCTCCCTCTGATGAGGGAGGTGGCACGACGAAGTCGTGACGGAGGGAGAGATAATCAAAAATTCTCTCCCCCAGCTTCGCTTCGCTCAGCAGCCCCCTCGTCAGAGGGGGCCTTTTTTCTGTTCAGAGTACATACATGAGGATCGCCACAGCCTGCAACGCACTTCCCAGCACCACGAAGATGTGGAACACGGAATGGAACCACTTTTTCTTCGAGCCGATACCGTACAGCACCGCACCCACGGTGTAGGCGATGCCGCCGGCGAGGATCCACAAAAAGCCCGGCACCGTCAGCACCTTCAGAGCCTGCATGGCAAAAAACAGGATTCCCCAGCCCAGGAAGATATAGCACACCATGGAAAAAACATTGTACTTTTTCAGGTCGATGGCGGTCAGGGTCACCGCCAGGGCGGTAAGACCCCACTCCATCACCAGCATGCCCCAGCAGATACCGGGGTATACCGGCAAAAACGCGGTAAGGAGGATGGGGGTATAGGTACCTGCGATCAGCACATAGATCATGCAGTGATCCAGCACCTGCATCACTTTTTTCCCGGTACACGGGAACAGACCGTGGTAGACGCTGGACACGGCATACAGGGCGATCATGGAAACACCGTACACCGCCGCACCCACGACCTGCACCGCCCCCTGAGCCTTCAAAAGGCACAGCACCAGCACCAGGATGCCCAAGCCGCCTCCCGCGATATGGGTGAGCATATTCATCACTTCCTCCCCCCGGGAATACAGGGGCAGGCATCTGTCACGCAGTTTGATCCTTTTGGCCATAACGGCACCTCCTTTTTGATAAAAGGAGTATACCCCCGCCCCCACCGGCTGTCACCCTACGCCGCCCTGTGGCTCCTCTCTTTGGGGTAGAGGCCTCCTCTACCTCCGGTTTACTTGTGCATACTGCACAAATTCCACCATATTTTTTCGTTATGCGAACAACGATTTTACGAAAAAATTTCATACTCTTTTTAAAAATCTATGCTATACTGTTACTGGCGGCGGGAAGGCCGCCAATGTAACGCGGCAAAGGAGCCATCATGAACAATATTCTCTTTTTCTTATTACCGAAGGCCATGTGTGCCTTCGTATACGATGATTATACCGTCCGGCAGGCCATTGAAAAAATGGAGGTATCCGGCTATGCGGCACTGCCCATACTGAACCGGAACGGCGAATACCGCGGCACCCTTACCGAGGGCGACCTTTTGTGGGCACTGAAGAATCTGTGCTACATGGATATGCGGCAGGCAGAGGCCCGTCGTATCATGGAGATCTCCCGTCGCCGGGATAATGTACCGGTCCGGGTCACCACCGGCATGCAGGATCTGGTGCAGCGGGCCAGCACCCAGAACTATGTCCCTGTGGTGGACGACAAGGATGCCTTCATCGGCATCGTCACCCGCAGCTCCATCGTCAAGTATTGCTCCCAGCGGTTATTCCCGGAGGAATGATACGAAAGGGCGGTTTTCCCTTGCAAACAGGAGATCCGTCTGTTACAATACACTTAAGCATATCCCACAGAAATGAAAGGAACAGGATTATATGAAGAATCTATTGGCATTTGACCTGGGTGCCAGCAACGGCCGTGCCATTTTGGGCCAGCTGGAAAACGGCAAGATCACCATGAAGGAGCTGCACCGTTTTGAGAATAACTACATTGTAAAAGACGGCGTGTTCTACTGGGATCTTCCATATCTGTTTGAAAATCTGAAAAAGGGACTGGCCGCCTTCAAGGAGGCCAATGTGGGCGATCTGGACTGCTTCGGTATTGATACCTGGGGCGTGGACTACGGTCTTTTGGACGCCGACGGCAAGCCTTTGGGCAATCCCCGTGCCTACCGCTACGCTGTGGATTCCGACCAGGATGCCGTTTGGGAGAAGGTGGACTTCCCCACCCTGTTTGCCCGTACCGGCATCGCCACCCAGAGCTACAACACCATCTACCAGCTCTACCGCAGAAAGCGGGAGGGCGACCAGGCCTTGGAAAATGCCGAAACCATGCTGATGATGCCGGACCTGCTGGGCTACCTGCTCACCGGCGAGAAGAAGTCTGAGTACACCATCGTCACCACCTCCATGCTCTACAATCCCACCACCAAGGATTGGGACTGGGAATCCATTGACGAGCTGGGTCTGCCCAAAAAGATCTTCACCCCCATTGACCGGGCCGGCACCATTCGTGGCTGCCTCAGCAAGGAGATCGCCGACGAGATCGGCATCAACCAGGCACCCTTTGCAGCCGTAGGCTGTCATGATACCGCCTCCGCGGTAGCCGCCATTCCCGGCACCGGCAGCTTTGCCTTCTGCTCCTCCGGCACCTGGAGCCTGTTCGGTGTGGAGACCGACCAGCCCATCTTCTCCGAGGAGGTCCGCAACGCCAACTTCGCCAATGAAGGTACCATTCAGGGTGGCTTCCGTCCCTTAAGCAACATCATGGGCATGTGGCTGATCCAGGACTGCCGCCGCTGGTGGAAGGATCAGGGCATCTCCCTTTCCTGGGACGAGATCGTTATGGAGGCCCGGAAGGCCGAGCCTTTCCGCACCATCATCGACCCCGACTACACCGCGTTCTTTGCCGGCGGAGACATGGTACCCAAGATCCAGGCCTACGCCGAAAAGACCGGCCAGCCCGTTCCCGAAACTGTGGGACAGGTGGCAAGAGCCATCTATGAATCCCTGGCACTGAAGTACCGCTGGGCACTGGAGCGTCTGCAGGAGATCAAGGGACAGCATATCGACCAGCTGAACATCGTGGGCGGCGGCATTCAGAACAAGTTCCTGAATCAGCTTGCAGCCGACTCTCTGGACCGCAAGGTCGTCACCGGCCCCGTAGAGGGTGCCGCCATCGGCAGCCTGCTGTGCCAGGCCATGGCACTGGGAGCCATCAAGGACCTGGAGGAGCTGCGGGAAGTGGTCCGCAATTCCGAAGCCGTTTCCGAGTACACTCCCAACCACACGCCCGCATGGGAAGAAGCCTACCAGCGTCTGCTGCAGCTGCTGTAAAATAACACAAGACCGCCTGTGCGTATTGCACAGGCGGTTTTTAGTGGATAAGGGTATGTTTTTATTTCACTGACCGGGCGGTGTAGCATGTCACATCGGGGATGGTCTCACCGTCGATCTGCAGCGGTGTGGGACGGTCAAATTCCACGGTGATCTCCCGGCCGGTATGGACGGCAGCCATCTTCTTGTGCTTCACATGGCCGCCCTTGAAAATGCTGGGGAACACGCACAGTGTAGCAATACGGCTGGGACAGTGGAAGACGCAGATGGACAGCTTTCCGTCAGGGTCGTTCCGGTCCTGATCCGGGGTGGGCATCATGCCGCCGCCGTAGTATCTGCCATGCATGGCAGGAGCGATCCAAACATTTTTGTATGTATAAGTCCTGCCGTCCACGGTGACCTTGGCATTTCTTGCTTTGAAGTACAGCAGCAGGCCCTTGATGGCGATGGTGGTATAGTTGATCTTTTGAGCCTTCATCTGCCGCAGCCGGTCCCCCTCCTGGCAGCAGTAGCCATCGATGCCGTAGCCAACACCGTTGACAAAACGGCGGGTGTGTCCGTTGACCTCCACCACAGGCAGGTCCTTCAGCTGCTCCGTCACCTCAAAGGGCTCACACAGGGCGGTCCTGCCCATCTCGTGGGCGAAGTCGTTGCCGCTGCCGGCGGGATAATAGAAGATCTTTTGGGAAATGGTGAGATTTTGGGTGGCGTTGACAAAGTTGTTCAGCGTGCCGTCACCGCCGGCGATGATAATGTGATCCTCCGGGGAAAGCCCAGCGAAAAACGCGGCATAGTCGGTGATGCCGGTGATGTCCACAAGGTGCAGCTCCTGCTGATACAGGTTTTTCAGATTTTTTACGCTTTCCTCATTTTTGCCGCCACCGGCCAAATGGTTGTAAAGTACATATCCTGCCATAACGATCCCTCTTTTTTATAGTTTCGTGATGATTGGTATTATACCACGCATTTTCCAAATTTCAACAATTTCCGCCCTACTTTGGGGAGAATCCCCACTCTCCCCCCGGGAGAGACCGCGATTCTACGCCCAACGCAGCCAACGGCTCTCCTTTGTCACGCCCACCGGCAGTGTGGTATTCTTATAAAAAAAGAGGTTTCGCACCAAAACGCAGGCGAAACCTCTTTGCTGTTGTTTGTCGTACCTTGTCCGGAAGCACCGTGATTTATTTTGACAAGCTTCCGTATCCACGCGGCAGCTTACAGCAGCAATTCCTTCAAGCAGGTGTGAAGCTGTGCAAAGCCGCCGTTGGGATACTGAGAAATATCTTTATTCTCTTTGTTGATCAGACAATCGGTCAGCAGAAAGACCTTCATCCCTAACTGCTCAGTGACCATGTCCTCACTCACATCATTACCCACCATCAGGCATTCTTCCGGCTTCAAGGAGCATTTTTCCAGGATCTCCCGGTAATAGTCCAGGTTCGGTTTGCAATAGTGGGAATTTTCAAAGGTAGTGAAATATTCAAAATCCTTTGGCTGCAGACCTGCCCAGCGGATACGGTTTTCCGTGGCAACAGACGGAAACAACGGATTGGTGGCAAGCACCACGCGAATGTCCTTTTCCTTGAGCCATCCAACGATCTGTGCCGCCATGGGCTCGAATCCACAGACACCCTTCACCTCATTAAACTCGTTTTGGTAAAAGTCCGCGTGAACTTCTCTGTCCTTACTGGCTTCACACCCAAGGTGTGCATCGCAGGTGGTCCAAAAAGCCTCTTCGTTGGTTACGGAGCCGGTATTTTGCACCATAGCCTTTGTTCCTGCCCAAATAGCTTCGATGAGCTTTTTCGGCTCATAGCCGTAAGGTGCCAGCTTCCGGGCAAGCCGTCCAAAATAGTCTTTAATAAATACATCCTGGTCCATAGGCAGCAAAGTGCCGTCCAGGTCAAACAGGACCGTTGTAATTTTCATTTTGCCCACTCCTTTAAGGAATATCCTGCTCAATGGTTTCCGGCGGTCTGTCCAGCACCTCCGGCTCATTTATCTTTCGCAGTCGAAAGCTTCTATACGCAATTCATACGCGAAGCGTATATCATC
>JAZNZG010000116.1:0-1757 GCA_045594825.1 Faecousia sp.
GGCGAGCTGTTTGCCGCCATGCTGGAAGGGAAATCCGAGGAAGAACTGCTGAAGCTGGCATCTTTCTACGATTATCTGGAGATCCAGCCCATTGCCAACAATGCGTTTATGCTCCGCAGTGATAAATACGAGGCCCGGACCGAGGAAGATCTGCGGAACTACAACCGCCGCATTCTGGAGCTTGGTGATAAAGCGGGTATTCCCGTAGTGGCAACCTGTGATGTGCATTTTATGGATGAAAAGGATGCCATCTACCGTGAGATCCTGCAATCGGGCAACGGCTTTGATGATGCGGGACAGCAGGCACCCTTGTACTTCCGTACTACGGATGAGATGCTGGAGGAGTTTGACTATCTGGGCGACCGTGCCTACGAAGTGGTAGTGGAAAACCCCAACCGCATTGCAGATAAAATTGATGCCTGCCACGCCATTCCCAAGGGCACCTTTACGCCTTCTATCCCCGGTGCAGAGGAAGACCTGACACGCATTACCACCGAAACAGCCGAAAGCATCTACGGTTCTCCCTTGCCGGAGATCGTTCAGAAGCGTCTGGATCGTGAGCTGGGTTCCATCATCAAGCATGGTTTCTCCGTGCTGTATATGATCGCCCAGAAGCTGGTGGCGAACTCCATGGCTCATGGCTATATGGTAGGCTCCCGTGGATCGGTAGGCTCCTCTTTTGTGGCAAGCATGGCGGGTATTTCTGAGGTCAACCCTCTGATGCCTCATTATGTCTGCAAAAACTGTAAGTATTCCGAGTTTGATACCACCGGTACCTATGGCTCGGGATTTGACCTGCCCCCCAAGAACTGTCCCAATTGCGGTGAGGAGCTGAAGCGGGACGGCCACGATATTCCCTTTGAGACCTTCCTGGGATTTGACGGCGATAAGGCACCCGATATTGACCAGAACTTTTCCGGTGAATTCCAGTCGGAATCTCACCGCTATACCGAAGAACTGTTCGGCAGAGCCAATGTGTTCAAGGCTGGTACCATTTCCGGCGTAAAGGATAAGATCGCATACGGTTATGTGAAGCATTATCTGGAAGACTGTGGTGTTTCCGTCAATAACAGTGAGATCAACCGTCTGGTGGCAGGCTGTGTGGGTGTCAAGAAAACCACAGGCCAGCATCCCGGCGGCATGGTGGTTATTCCGGAAGACTTTGATATCTTTGATTTTACTCCCGTGCAGCAGCCCGGTGAACCGGATGAATCCGATGATGCAGAACAGATCATCACCACTCACTTTGATTTCCACAGTCTGCATGATACTATTTTGAAGCTGGACGAGCTGGGCCATGTGGTGCCCACCTTCTATAAGCATCTGGAGGATGCCACCGGACTGAAGATCGACGATATTCCCGCCACAGACCCCAAGGTGCTGCAAATGTGCACCGATTGTACCGTTCTTGGCGTGACTGCCGAGGAGATCTATTGTAAAACAGGCAGTCTGGGTATCCCCGAGATGGGCACAGGCTTTACCATCGGTATGCTGCTGGACGCTAAGCCCAAGATGTTCTCGGACTTTCTGCAGATCTCGGGACTTTCCCACGGTACCGATGTGTGGCTGGGCAATGCACAGGAGCTGATCGCCAACGGTACCTGTACCATCTACATCGTGATCGGTACCCGTGACAGCATAATGACCTATCTGCTGTACCACGATGTGCCCCCAAAGGAGGCCTTCCAGATCATGGAGGATACCCGTAAGGGTAAGGCACCCAAAACCTTTACCCCCGAGCGTGTACAAATGCTGCT
>JAZNZG010000117.1:0-6005 GCA_045594825.1 Faecousia sp.
GCCAAAAAGGACGCACAGCAAAAGAAAAATACATGGCAGCTGTGGCTGAAGGTCATTGTGGCGGTGCTGCCCTCTGCGGTGATCGGCCTGCTGCTGGACGACTGGATGGATGCACACCTTTATAATTATGTGGTGGTGGCCATCGCACTCATCGTCTACGGTATTGCTTTTATTTATGTGGAGGGACAAAACAAGGGAAAAGCGAAGATCCGGTCGGTCTATGACATCGATTACCGTACCGCCATTTTGATCGGCTGTTTCCAGTGCCTGTCCCTGATCCCCGGCACCTCCCGCTCCGGCTCCACCATTTTGGGTGCGATCCTGCTGGGGGTTGGCCGCAGTGCCGGTGCGGAATTTTCCTTCTTCCTGGCCATTCCCACCATGCTGGGAGCCAGTGCTTTGAAGCTTTTGAAATTTCTGCTCTCCGGCGTATCTGCCACCGGCACGGAGATCGCCGTGCTCATTGTGGGCTGCGTGGTCAGCTTTGTTGTGAGCGTGGCGGTGATCAAGGGCCTGATGGAATATGTCCGCAAGCACAGCTTCTCTTTGTTCGGTGTATACCGCATCGGCCTTGGTGCCCTGGTACTGCTGTACTTTATAATCAAAGCTTTGGTGCAATAAAATACCCGCCGGAACCGTTGGTTCCGGCGGATCCTTTTATCTTACATACTCAATGACAACACGGCGGTTGGGCTCGGTGCCAACGGAGTAGGTGGTAATGCGGTCGGTATCCTGTAATGTGGCGTGGATCACATGACGCTCGTAAGCGTTCATGGGCTCCAGGGTGGTGCGGCGGCGAGCCTTCAGCACCTGCTGTGCCTTTTTGCGGGCGTAGCGGCGGAGGGATTCCTCACGCTTTTCCCGGTAGGATTCGGCATCCACATTGATGCGGATGTGGCCTTCAATACCACGGTTGATGGAGTAGTTTGCCAGATGCTGCAGAGCATCCAGGGTATCGCCCCGGCGACCGATGAGGTAGCCCAGATCTTCACCCACCAGCTCCACCATATAGGTGTTGTCGTTTTCCTTAACGGCATGGGGGACAGCCTTGGAGTCCATATGCTCCAAAAGACCCTTCAGGAACACTTCGATCTTCTCTTCCACGGAGCCGGGCTCCGCGGGAGCGTAGACCTTAGGCTCAGCCTTGGGGGCTTCTGTCTTAGGAGCCTTGGGCTGACGGGGCTTTTCGGCCTTGGGAGCTTCCTTCTTGACTTCAGCCTTGGGAGCTTCCTTTTTCACCTCAGCCTTGGGTACTTCTGCCTTGGGCTGGGGTTTTGCTTTGGGCTTGGAACGGGATGCAGAGGACAGTGCGGTCTTGGGTGCTGCGGGTACGGGATCGGGCACTTCATAAGTGACCTGCACCTTTGCCGGAGCCGCACCGATGCCCAGAAAACCGGGCTTGGCCTGTGCCAAAACCTGTACGGAAACACTATCCCGGTCCAGACCCAGCTGATTCAGGGCAGCCTCGATAGCCAGATCGATGGTCTTGCCCGTAGTAACAATGGTCTTTTCCATGAATTATTCCTCCGTATGGTGGGTGCCATAACGGTTGGGATCGTAGTTGCGGCCCTTGCAGTAAGGACGCTGGGGAATGCCGGACATGACCTGCTCTTCAACCTTCTCTTCTTCCACTACGATGCCACGCTTGGCTTCATACTCTTTCTTTGCGGCAGCCTTGGCAGCTTCCGCTTCCTTCTGCTGCTTCTGCTGCAGCTTTTTCTTGCTGGTGTTCTGGGTAATGCCGTCGGGGTTGGCGGCACGACGCTCGGCACGGATCCGCTCTCTCTCGGCCTCAGCGGCTTCCTCTTCCAAAGCGATCTGCATACGGATGGCGTCCTCTTCATCATAGACCTTGCGGTAATGCTTGGTCAGGAACAGGTCCATCACCAGGGACAGAACGCCCTGAATGAACCAGTACAGGCTCAATGCTGCGGGAACGGTAAAGCCGATCCACAGGGACATGATGGGCATCATCCACAGCATCATCTTGTTGGACTGGTTGGACTGAGAATTTTTGGCGGCTTCCTTGTCTTCCATGCCCTTTTCGTCGGTGATGACGGAGTTGTTCATCTTCTGGGAGATGAACATGCTCAGCACCTGGCTGCCTGCGGACAGCAGGGGGAAGATCAGAAGACCCAGGGTGCCCCAGGTATAGGCTTCCAGAGCCCAAATTTTGAAATTGGGGATGTTGCCCAGGTTGACGCCCAGGAAGGAGAAGTTCACACCGGCCAGGGTAGATTCTTTAATGGCGGGGATGGCAGCCTTCAGCTCTTCGGCGTACTGGGGGATCAGGGAAACGGCGAACACCTGGTCATAATACGCGTTCTTGGAGAATGCGGTGGGAGCTGCTTCCTTAATGTAAGCAACGATGGCCTGTGCCACCTCAGTGGACTCCTGCAGCATGTAGGTAATAGGCTGACGGATAACCGCAAACAGAGGGATCAGGATCAGCAGGGGGATAAAGCTCCACAGGCAGCTGCCACCCATGGAAACGCCTTCTTCCTTATAAAGGGCCTGGGTAGCCTCGTTCAGCTTCTGCTGATCGTTGGCATACTTCTTCTGCAATGCCTGGACCTTGGGGGTCAGGCGGGACATCTTCATGGTGCTCTTCTTGCTCTTGGCTGTCACAGGGAACAGGATCAGCTTAATCAGGACTGCGAAAATGATCAGAGCAATACCGTAGTTCTGGGTGAACTGGTACAGCAAAGACAGCAGCCAGCCGAAGGGAACCTGAATAATGTCGGCAAGTTTGAATGCGAGAAACATTGGTTTTCCTCCTTAGGGGACGGGGTCGTAAAAATCGCCTTTGTAAAAAGGGTTGCACCGGAGCAGCCGCTTGAGAGCAAGCCAGCCTCCTTTGAAGGCCCCGTATTTGTTGATGGCTTCGTAAGCGTAAGCGGAACAGGTTGGAACGAATCGACAGCTTGGGGGTGTATAGGGAGAAACGCAGCGGCTGTAAAAACGAATCAGGGCTAAAAATAATTTTTTCATAGGTCAGGACTCCTGAAGGATGCCTGCTTTTTCCGCCAGGGACAGATAAGCATGGGTCAGTTTACCGAAATCGGCATCGATACACCGGCTTCTGGCAACGACAACAATGTCCCATCCGGGAGCAAAACGGCTTTCGTTCAGCCGGTAGATCTCCCGCAGGCGGCGGCGGACCCGGTTGCGGACCACCGCATGGCCCAATTTCTTTCCAACGGTCACACCCACCCTGTTCTTCCCGGTACGGTTACGCCGTGCGTACAGCACCAGGTAGCCGTTGGCATAGGGTTGGGAGGCATAAAGCCGCCGGAAAATGTGATTCAGTTTCAAAGCACCGGAATACTGCATATGATGTTCTCCACACAAACTGTTAAAAACAGTTAAGACAGCCGAGGAAAATAAAAAGGGAGCGGGGCGACAAGTTCGCCCCGCTATACACCCGTTTCGCTATGAGCGAGTATCGTGCTGTGATTCAGCTTTCCTGTTTTACGCTCAGGCAGACAGGACCTTACGGCCCTTGGCACGGCGGCGGGCAAGCACCTTGCGGCCGTTGGTGGTAGCCATTCTCTTCCGGAAACCGTGAACCTTGGAACGATGACGACGGCTGGGCTGATAGGTACGCTTCATAACTTCTGTACACCTCCTGTCAAAATCACATATGCTCGACAGCCAAAAGGCCGCAGCAACACATAGTAAGGGACTATACACATAGTCACGCTAAAGCATTATAACCGAAAAATGCAATAAGGTCAACAACTTTTTTCTTGTTTTAAGGAAAAAACTCCCCGGCAGAGGGCTTCTGCCGGGGCATGATGTTAAATTTGTTCCAAAAGCCAGGGAATTTGGGATTCAAATTCAATGCCGAAGGGGGAGGCCTCTGCCGTGGCAGCGATGACCTTCTCTACAAACCCTGCTGCAAGGACAGCGGAACGGGAAATGTCTTTTCCGGAAAGAAGTCCGCCGGTAAAGACAGCGGCAAACAGGTCGCCGGTACCGTGGAAGTGTTTGGGGATCCGCTCTGCCTTGTAGGAAAATACTCCGTTGAGCCGGTGGACACCGTAGAAGCCGGTGCTGCCGTCCTCCCACAAAAAGCCGGTAATAAGGGCACCTTCGGTACCAAATTCCATCAGTCCCGCAGCCAGCTCCCGAAGGTAGCTTTCCTCCGCCTTTTCCCGGTAAGGAAGTCCGGTAAGGAAGGCTGCCTCGGTGACATTGGGCAGCACGATGCTTGCCCTGCGGCAAAGCCGCTGCATGGCAGCCACATGCTGTGGTGTCTGCCGGGAATAAAGCCTGCCGTGGTCGCCCATCACCGGGTCCAAAATCACGGGGGAGTCAAACAGGGAAAGGACCTTTTCCACCGCCTCGGCCTGTGCCGGGTCAGCAAGGTAGCCCACGGTGATGGCGTCAAAGACCGCACCCACCGATGCCCAATGCTCTGCCATGGGGACCATATCCTCGGTCAAAGCTTTGCAATAAGGAGCCGGGAAGGCGGTATGGGTGGAAAGCACTGCCGTGGGCAGCACGCTGCAGGCACAGCCCATGGCGGACAGCACAGGAAGTGCCACCGTCAAAGAGCATTTGCCCAGGCAGGACAGGTCTTGAATGGACATTACCCTTTTCATGGTTATTCTCCGTTACGACGCTTCATCAGCTCACGCATACGCTGGCTGTGATCCAAAACACGCTTGCGGATACGCAGGCTCTTGGGGGTACATTCCAGCAGCTCATCGTCTGCCAAAAATTCCAGACACTGCTCCAGGGAGAAGACCTTGGGACTGACAAGCCGCAGGGCTTCGTCGGAGCCGGAGGCACGCATGTTGGTAAGCTGCTTTTTCTTGCAGACATTGACATTCATATCCTCGTTGCGGCTGCAAATACCCACCACCATGCCGGCGTACACCGGAGTGCCGGGGCCGATGAACAGGGCACCACGCTCCTGTGCGGCATGGAGGCCGTAGGTCACAGCCTCGCCGGTCTCGAAGGAGACCAGACTGCCGGTAAGACGGCGTTCGATCTCGCCCTTCATGGGAGCGTAGGAGTGCAGGACAGAGGACATGATGCCCTCACCTCTGGTGTCGGTGAGAAATTCGCTGCGGTAGCCGAACAGACCGCGGGAGGGAACAAGGAACTCCAGGCGGTAGCGGCTGCCCATGGGAGTCATGGACAGAAGGTCGGCCTTGCGGCGACCCATTTTTTCGATAACAGAGCCTATGCACTCCTCTGGAACATCGGCCACCATCCGCTCAATGGGCTCGCACACCTTGCCGTCCACTACCTTTGTCAGAACTCTGGGGGTGGAAACGGAGAACTCGTAGCCTTCCCGCCGCATGGTTTCCATAAGGATGGAAAGGTGCATTTCGCCACGGCCTGCCACATTGAAGGCATCGGTGCCTTGCTCGGTAACATGCAAAGACACATCCTTCAGAAGCTCCTTTTCCAGCCGGTCCCGGAGATTCCGGGAGGTGACGAACTTGCCTTCGCGGCCTGCAAAGGGGGAATCGTTGACGGCAAAGGTCATTTCGATGGTGGGGTCCGAGATCTTCACAAAGGGCAGCGGCTCAATGGAATCGGGAGCACACAGCGTGCGGCCGATGGTGATGTCTGCCATGCCGGACAGAGCCACGATCTCACCGGCAGAGGCTTCCTGAACAGGGGTCTTGCCCAGGCCGCTGTACTCGTACAGAGCGACCACCTTACCCTTGGTCTTAATGTCGGTATTATGGTAATCGCAGATCACCACTTCCTGGTTGACCTTGATGGTACCCCGCTCCACACGGCCCACAGCGATACGGCCCACATATTCATTATAATCAATGGAGGAGACCAAAAGCTGCAAAGGTGCATCCCGGTCGCCGGTGGGGGCAGGAATATAGTTGACAATGGTCTCAAACAGGGGGACCAGGTCGGTGCCGGTGTCAGTAGGACCGTAGGCGGCAGTGCCTTGACGGCCGGAGCAGAACACCGTGGGGGAATTGAACTGCTCGTCGGTGGCGTTCAGATCCAGCAGCAGCTCCAAAACC
>JAZNZG010000118.1:0-5537 GCA_045594825.1 Faecousia sp.
GCTGTTCTGTGAGCATTTTGCCAATGTCCTGCAGTCCCACCGGGATCTTCCTATGAAGTATAACCAGTGGTGCAGCGTTCTGCGTTGGGAAAAGACCTCCCGTCCTTTCCTGCGACACCGTGAGTTCCTGTGGCAGGAGGGCCATACCATCCACGCCACCGCTGAGGAAGCCAAGGCGTTTACTGAGACCATGCTGAATGTCTATGCCGACTTCTGCGAAAATGTGCTGGCAATGCCTGTTACCCGCGGTCAGAAGACCGAGAAGGAAAAGTTCAACGGTGCAGAGGCTACCTATACCATCGAATGCATGATGCACGACCGCAAGGCTCTGCAGGCCGGCACCTCCCACTACTTTGGCGACGGCTTTGCCAAGGCCTTCGGCATTGAGTTTACCGACAAGACCAACCAGAAGACCAATCCCCACGAAACCTCCTGGGGCGTATCCACCCGTTTGATCGGCGGCATCATCATGACCCATGGCGACAACAACGGTTTGGTTCTGCCTCCCAAGGTCGCTCCCATCCAGGCAGTTGTCCTGCCCATCGCCCAGCATAAGCCCGGCGTTCTGGAGGCAGCAACCGGTCTGAAAGACCGTCTGGTGGAAGCAGGCTTCCGTGTAAAGCTGGACGACTCTGATAACTCCATGGGCTGGAAGTGTGCCGAGTACGAAATGAAGGGCGTACCCCTGCGTGTTGAGTGCGGTCCCCGTGACCTGGAAAACGGTCAGTGTGTACTGGTCCGCAGAAACGACGGCGAGAAGACCATCGTCAAGCTGGAAGACCTGGAGAAGGCTGTTGCCCAGCAGCTGGAAGCCGTCCATGCCGGTATGTATCAGCGTGCCAAGAAGAACCTGGAGGAGCACATCTACGAAGCTCATTCTCTGGAAGAGGCCAAGAAGCTGCAGGAAGAAAACGGTGGCTTTGTTAAGACCATGTGGTGCGGCGAGCTGGATTGCGAGCTGAAGATGAAGGAAGTTGCCGGTATGTCCTCCCGCTGCATGCCCTTTGCACAGGAGCATCTGGATGATGTATGTCCCATCTGCGGCAAACCTGCCAAGACCATGATCTACTGGGGCGTCGCTTATTAAATCATATAAAATGACAAGCCTTGTCCGTTTTGGACAAGGCTTGTTTTTGCTTAAATATAGCGGACCACGATCTGACCAAAGCTGACCTTACCGTTCAACTCAATGATGCCTTTTGGCTCCGGGTCAGGTACACCGTGTACATCGATACCGGCAAAGGCGGTATTGCCGCGTGGCTCCACGCGAATATGCTTTGGAACAAGCAGCTCCAGTTCACCGAAGGAGCATAACGCACGGATGCTGCAGTTGTCCGCAAATTCATCGCACCCGGTCAGATCGACGATCATCTCACCGAAGGAACAGGAAATATCACCGAAAGACAGCCGGGGCAGTACCACCTGGCGGTGGCATTCTCCAAATGACAGGGAGCATGTGAACTGCTCGTCTGCGGAAGTAAAGTGGTTTTGGGTCTTTCCACCCTTACCGATGCGATGGAATGTTTTGCGGGGATGGCGGGGCTTTTTTAGTGCGTCCACCAGTAATGCAACGCCAAACACGAGGATCAATACAGGGAAGACCAGCTCACCGGACATATCCCATTTAATAACATTGAGGTTGTCCAGCAGAAAGTAACCGCCAAGCAGAACACATCCGGTGCTGAAAAACGAAAACTTTTGAAGAAAACCACCAACGCCAAGCATTAAAATGGCACAGGGCCACAGAATGTTCCAAAACGAAACATCCCATGCCAGCAGTCGGGAAATAAAGGTCAACGCTCCAACCAACAGAACAAGAGCAGCCACAGCCAGTGCGTTCCGTTTTCCCTCATCATAGTAAAATTCAAAACCGTGACCGGAAGAAGAGCCCGCTTCTTCGGTAAAGCTTTCCTCGTGGTGCTCGTCCCGCGGTACCGCACGACCTAAAAGTTCATCTGTGGTCGTACCGAAAATATCTGCCAGCTGCGGCAGTGTGGTGATGTCGGGACAAGACTGGTCATTCTCCCATTTGCTGACGGCCTGTGCAGTCACGCCCATCATTTCAGCCAGCTTATCCTGTGTCAGCCCCAATTTTTTCCGGTGGGCCATGATCCGTTTGCCTAATGTCTCTTCCATAGGTCAGCCTCCTTTTCTGTGTTGGGTACATCATGCCACAATATAGGGCAAAAAGCTATCAATCATTTGTTAATATTCCGGTGTTTATGCCGCAACGGTTGGTTGAAGAGATTTCAACCAACCGTTGTTTTTGCTTTTTTATACCAGCTTCAGCTGCCAGTCGCCCCGGTCCTTGTAATAGTAAAACTCACTTAACTCGTCCGATTCAAAAATGCGGAGCATGTCCTCAAAATCCGGAGCAAGGGTGTAGTCGCTCAAGGTGCTGCGTGGGATCCAAAATACCTCGCCCTCATCAGAGGATTTCAAAGTCCCGGAAAAGCGGTTTACTTTATAAAACAGTACCACATACCGGGCGTCTTCGTAGGTTTGAAACTGCTTTACACCGCAAAGCACCGGATTTTCAACGGTCAGCCCCGTTTCTTCCCGGACTTCCCGGATCACAGAGTCAACAAAGCACTCGGCATATTCCACATGCCCGCCGGGAAATGTGATGCCCGGCCAGTTGGGATTTTTCCGGTCCTGCACCAAAATATTTCCGTGTCCGTCACTGACCATGCACATGTTGGTAAAAATCGCCTGTTCTGCTTTTGCCATAGTGTTGCTCCTTAAAGGAATCGGGGGATGATCTGGTTTTCGATTACATCCGCCAAAAGCATCAGTTCCTCTTCTGTGGTATCTCTGCATATGGATACCCGGAAAGAACCGTCAATGACCGCCGGCTTCAGATTCATAGCTGTCATCACATGGCTGCGGTGTCCTTTTGCACAGGCAGATCCGGCGGAAACGCATATGCCGGCGTCCTGCAATACATTGATGGTATTTTGCGTCGGCACGCCGGGAATGGACAGGGAAAGAATGTGGGGAGCCTCGTGGGTGCCGTTGATCTGCACAGCCGGTAAGACAGCGATCTTCTCCACAAGTAAGTTCAAAAGAGCCCTTTCCTTTTGGATGTCCTGCCGGAAGGTGGCGAACATAGCCTCACATGCAGCGGCAAAACCGAAGATCACCGGCGTGGCTTCTGTTCCGCTTCGCATACCCTTTTCCTGCCCGCCACCCAATAGCAGGGCAGGGAAGGACCGGAGCCGGGGGCTGATGTACAAAGCACCGGCACCCTTAGGTCCGTGAATCTTGTGGGAGGAAACGGAAATTAGATCCGCCCCAAGGGCCTTTGCCTGGAAGGGGACTTTCAAAAAGCCCTGCACAGCATCGGTATGGAAAATGGCGTCGGGACAGAATTTGTGAGTCAGCTTGGCCATTTGGGAAATGGGCATGACCGCACCGGTCTCGTTGTTGACCATCATCACAGATACCAAAACCGTATCCTTCCGCAAAGCAGCTTTCAAAGAATCCGGAGAGATCTGACCCAGCTCGTCGGGCTGCAGATATGTCACCTCATACCCCTGAGCCTCCAGCTCCTTCATGCAGTTCAGCACGGCAGGATGCTCTATGGCAGTGGTGATGATGTGCTTGTTCTTTTTGCCAAACCGCTTTACCGTGCCAAAAATGGCCCAGTTATCCGCTTCCGTACCGCCTGAGGTAAAAAACACCCGGTCCGACTCCGCACCCAGAGCGGTGGCCACTTTGCTTCTTGCACCACGAAGTGCGGCAGCAGCATCGATGCCAAACTGATACAAAGCACTGGGATTTCCCCAACCCTCTGTCATCGCATTTACCATTGCCTCCACAGCCTCCTTGCAGGGCCTTGTGGTGGCAGAATTATCCAAATAAATCATAACATTCACTTTCCTACACAGAACCGCTCAAAAATCCTGGCGGTAATATCTTCCCGTACAACGGCACCGGTAACTTCGCCCATGGCCTCCATGGCTGCTTCCACATCTGTCAAAACCGCATCGGGAGTCTGTCCAAACCGCAATCCCCGCAAAGAGGAGAGAATAGCCTCATATGCTCTGCGGATGGCATCGAACTGCCGGGGGTTGGTGAGGATAGAGCCGTCGCAGGGCATGTTGCCGTCAAACATCTCATCCACCACATCCGCAAGCAGGTCCAGACCCTCACCGATTTTCGCACAGATGTAAATTACATTCATAAAGGGCAGCTCACCGGGCTCCACCGCTTTGCCCAGATCGCTTTTATTGATCAGAGCCACGGCGTTGGGGTGATCCATGCACACATCGATCACTGCTTCGTCCTCTTCCGTAAGGGGTTGGGAACCGTCACAGACAAACAGCACAAGATCGGCATTTTCGATTTCCTTTTTGGAACGCTCCACGCCCATCGCTTCGATCTTGTCCTGGGTGTCCCGAATGCCTGCGGTGTCTATGAGTCGCAGACGGGTCTTGCCCAGCATCACGGTTTCCTCAACGGTGTCCCGGGTGGTGCCGGCGATCTCTGTAACGATGACCCGGTCATAGCCTGCAAGGGCATTAAGCAAACTGGATTTGCCCACATTGGGTTTACCCACAATGGCAGCGGACACGCCCTGCCGCAGGATGCGGCCCTGTCCGTATGTTCCCAGCAGTGTATCCAAAGCCTTGGCATCATGCTTCAGCACGGACTCATATTGAGAAAGACCAAAATCTTCAATATCCTCATCGGGGTAATCCAGCACCGCATGGAAGTGGCTGCACAAATTGGTCAGATCATTATAAATGGGAGCCAGCTTTTTCTGCAACACACCGCCCACCTGGCCGGCTGCGTTGGCTGCTGCATCAGCAGTGTCTGCTTCTATGAGATCAATGACGGCTTCCGCCTGTGTCAGCTCCAACTGTCCGTTAATAAATGCCCGCTTGGTAAATTCACCACGCTTGGCAGGCAAAGCACCAGCCAAATACAGTGCCTCCAACCCGGCAGCCAAAACCGCAGGTGAGCCGTGACACTGGATCTCCACCGTGTCCTCACCGGTGTAGGAGTGGGGTCCTTTGGTATAAACGGCCATACACTGGTCAATGACTCGGCCATCCTTGTCATGGAGTGCACCTAACATCAGTTTTCGGTTGGGAGCTTGGCTCAGGGGCATACCGTTATTTAATGTAAATACCTTGCCGGCAACATCTGCACAGCCGTTACCGGTCAGACGCAGGATGCCGATGGCACTAATTTGATTGCCGGTAGATACGGCAGCGATCACATGGGACATGTTGATTCTCCTTTACGGATGGAAAATTTATGAGAAATCTGCAGTTTCGTCGTTGGTTGCGTTGCCGTTTCCAAAAATGGGAATGGCGTTACCGAGAAAGGTGGGTTCCGGCTTAAAGATGCAAAGGACACAATCTTTTACTCTGGCCAGGATCTCCCGGCAATCACGGTAGGTCTGCCCGGCATAGGTGTGATAGTCCGAGGATACGCCGTAAGCTTCACCGCTACCCTTTTCACGTACGATGACTCGTTCCGCTTTCCCCGGAAAGGCACCGGAGCCAAATAAGGAGAGTCGGTTTCCA
>JAZNZG010000119.1:0-4350 GCA_045594825.1 Faecousia sp.
ACCTGGAACATGGAATAAAATTCCGGGCTGACCTTCAGTTTGATAAACTCGTCCAGCAGGATCATATGTCCTGTGGAGGAGACCGGCAGCCATTCCGTGATGCCCTCCACAATGCCAAAGAGTATGGCCTTCAAAATTTCCAGAATCATTACCCAGGTTCTCCTTTCCAAATGCTTCCTGTTTTGATTCTATGATACCCGCAATACGCATTATTTGCAAGGAAAAAATGGCCGTTCACATTTTACCCCCCAACTCTTAACAATTTATTCACTCCAACGCCCTTTTTCATGCTATAATAAGAAAAAAGAAGTTTTACAGGAGGTTGTACTATGGCTGTTTCCGTTTTGGTCGTGGAAGACGATAAGAATATTCAGGAGCTGCTGCGGCTGTATCTTGAGAAGGAAGGCTACGCCGTTACTGTGGCCGACAACGGCGGACAGGGCATGGATAAGTTCCGGGCCATTAAACCGGACCTGGTGCTGCTGGATGTAATGATGCCGGTTATGGACGGCTGGACCGTGTGTAAGGCCATCCGGGCAGAGAGTGCTGTTCCCGTTATTATGTTAACCGCCAAGAGCGAGACCGACGATAAGGTCGTGGGTCTTAAATCCGGTGCCGACGATTATATCACCAAGCCCTTTGAGATGAAGGAGGTCCTGGCTCGCATCGAAGCGGTGCTTCGCCGCAGTGACCGTACCGGCAGCAATAAAAAGGTGCGTCGCCTTGTATATGACAAGCTCATTATCGATATGGATGCCTTTGAGCTTATCGTAGACGGCAAAAAAGTGGATACGCCCCCCAAGGAGATGGAGCTGCTGTTTTATCTTGCCTCCTCTCCCAACCGGGTCTATACCCGCAATCAGCTTTTGGACGAGGTCTGGGGCTTTGATTTCTTCGGCGACTCCCGGACTGTGGATGTCCATGTAAAGCGTTTGCGTGAAAAGCTGGAAGGCGTCAGCGAAGGCTGGAGCCTGAAAACCGTATGGGGTGTAGGTTACAAGTTTGAGGTGTTATAAAGGATGAAAAGCTCCTTCAGCCGGTTTTTGTATCCCGGTGCAATTATCCTGCTGGTAGCACTGTTATCGGTGGGTATGCTCTTTCAGTTCCTTGTACGGGACTATTTGGTGGACCGCTCCTTTGAACAACTGGAAACCGACGGCCAGGCCATTGCCGACCTGGCCGCTGCCTACTATGTCAGCGGCTCCCTTTCCGACCACGACTTTCTGGTGAATCTGTCCCTGATGGCCCAGGTGACGGACTCCGATGCCGTGATCTGTAACCGGTTGGGTCAGCTTGTGCTGTGCTCCGATTCCCCCCTGGGTTGTGAGCATCAGGGCCTTGTGATCAATCAGAATTATCTGCAGGAGGTTTTGAACTCCCCCTGTGTCACCAGCACCGGTATGATCCAGGGTCTTTACCCCGAATCCCGGTATGTGGCAGCCATGCCCATAAAGGACCGTACCGGCTACCCGGTGGGTATTGTGATCGTTTCTTCTCCCACCTCCCAAAACCAGGCTCTTCTGCAGAAAATGTCCAATATTTTCCGCTATATCTCCATCATCGCCGTGCTGGTGGGCGTTCTTTTGATGACTCTGTTTGCCCGGCACCATTCTTCTCCCTTGAAGGAAATGGCCAAAGCGGCCCGTGACTTTGGTCACGGAAAACTGGACGCACGGGTACGGGTGGAGGCCTCTGATCCGGAGGAGGTACAGGAGCTGGCTCTTGCCTTCAATAATATGGCTTCCTCTTTGCAGAAAAGCGAATACCAGCGGCAGGAATTTGTAGCCAATGTTTCCCATGAGCTGAAGACCCCTATGACCACCATCTCCGGTATGGTGGACGGCATGCTGGACGGCACCATCCCTGAGGAAAAGCATTTGCAGTACATGCAGCTTGTTTCCGAGGAAACCAAGCGGCTCAGCCGCCTGGTGCGAAGCATGCTGGATATCTCCCGGCTCCAGGATCAGGGCGGTATTCCGGAGGAAAGCAAATACCGCTTTGACCTGTGCGAGTGCTGCGGTCAGACGCTTATTTCCTTTGAGCCTAAGATCACCTCCAAAAATATCTATGTGGAAGTGGATATGCCCGACCATCCGGTATATACCTTCGCCAACCAGGATTACATCGTGCAGGTGATCTATAATTTGCTGGACAACGCGGTGAAGTTCTGTCCCGAGGGCGGCAACCTGGGCCTGCAGCTGCGGCTTGGCTCCAGCAAAGCATACATTTCCGTTTCCAACGACGGACAGACCATTCCCCCCGAGGAGCTTCCTTTGGTATTTGAGCGGTTCCATAAGATCGACAAGAGCCGCAGCCAAAACCGGGAGAGCTGGGGACTTGGTCTGTACATCGTCAAGACCATCGTTTGCAGCCACGGCGAAAATATTTCCGTGTCCAGCCGGGACGGCAAAACCGAATTTACCTTCACCATGCCCCTGGTGAACTGATGGCAGAGGTTTTTATGAAAAACAAGAAGCAGACAACTGAATCGGTTTGCCCGGAGGAAGTATGGGCCCCGGAGACCTATCAAACCGGCTCTACCCATCCCCCGAAAAGCCGGGGCGGTCTCATCGCCGTTTTGCTGATGCTGGTGATCTTTCTGTCCGGCATCGTCACAGGTCTGAGCCTTATGAACATCCGGCTGTTTCGGCAGCTCAATGCCCTGGAGCAGACCGACCCCAGCCCCGTTGTGTTTTCCCAGGGTTCCATGGCAAATATGCATGAGGAAGCCGTGGAATACCCCCTGGGCTTTGCCGGCCAGGAGGTGTCCGATTTCTGGCAGACCTATCACGGCCTGCCGGCAGGTATTTATGTGATGGAAGTTACCGACGGGGATTCCCTGGCACTTCTCCCCGGTGACATTCTTACGGAGCTTGAGGGCACTGCCCTGCAGTCGGCAGAGGACATTTGGACAGTGCTTGATAATTACGAGCCGGGTGACCGCCTGAATGCCCAGCTGCACCGGGCTGGTCAGACCGTCTGTGTTACCCTAACAATGTATGAACACCAGGAGGATTGACATGGAACCCGTTTATCGCGAAAGCGTTACCCTTTCGGACTTTCATTTGGATTGCTTTCAGCGGCTGAAGCCATCGGCCATGCTGCTGTTTATTCAGAATATGGCAGAGCATCACGCATCCCGCCTGGGTGCCGGCTGGCATGCTCTTGCGGAAAGGAATCTGTTTTGGGCTCTGATCCGTCATAAAATAAAAGTCACCCGTCTGCCGGAAGCCGGTGAGACCATTACCCTGGAGACCTGGCCCATGCCCACCACCCGGGTGGCCTATCCCCGTGCCACCATCGCCTATGACGCACAGGGCAACGAGCTGTTCCGTTCCGTGGCATTGTGGGTGCTGATGGATGTGAACACCCGGGCCATGGTGCTGCCGGGCAAAAGCGGTGTTCCGGTAGAAGGCGTGGTCCGGGGAACGGAGCTGAGCCTCCCCGGCTCCATTTTACCCAAAGAGCTGGAAAACACGCTCTGCCGCACCGTGGGCTATACGGACCTGGACCGGAACGGCCATATGAACAACACCCATTATATGCAGTGGGTGGATAACCTGCTGCCCAGCGGATTCCACAAGGAGCACCCCCTGAAGGAGATCACCCTGTGCTACCTTTCCGAAGCCCGGGAGGGACAGGAGCTGCACCTTTCCTGGCAGCTGAGTCAGGAGCAGAATCTGTGTGTGGAGGCCTTCCGTGCGGATACCGCGGACACCGGTAAACGCCACCGGATCTTTGCCGCATCGGTACAATACTGACAAAAAATTACGGAATTTTGCAAAAGAAAAATTTATATTTTCCGGTGTTCTGTAAACTAAACTTTTTATTGCCCCGATGCGAAAAAATCGACTGATAAAATGCTTCACCCCCTGCAAATCACGGTTTTGCAGGGGGTTTTCCACTTTTTGGCTGTGGAAAAACCTGTGGATAATGTGGAAAACTTCCCGACGGAGAACGGAAAAACTGTCAAAAATATAACAATTATGTCAACCGATATTCCGTCATTTACTTGTTTCTTTTTGTAATGAAATTTCCCCCGGCAGAAATTCTGCCGGGGGATCGTTAGGGATGTACTTTTAAATTACAGCTGGGGGCCTGCAGCGACCAGAGCCTTGCCGGCGTCGTTGCCGGTGTACTTAACAAAGTTCTTGGTGAAGCGAGCGGCGAGATCCTTAGCCTTTGCATCCCACTCAGCAGCATCTGCATAGGTGTTGCGGGGATCAAGGATGTTGGTGTCAACGCCGGGAAGCTCGGTGGGAACCTCGAAGTTGAAGTAGGGGATGGTCTTGGTCTCAGCCTTGAGGATGGAGCCATCGAGGATAGCATCGATGATGCCGCGGGTATCCT
>JAZNZG010000120.1:0-4102 GCA_045594825.1 Faecousia sp.
ACTCCATGACCCATATGTCCAACGCAGGCGTTTTCGAAGGCCAGGATCTGGGCTATGCTCCCTGCACTCCTTCCGCTTGTATGGAAATTCTGGACCACTACGGCATCGACTGCAAGGGTAAGAAGGCTGTGGTTATCGGCCGCTCCCTGGTCGTCGGCAAGCCCGCAGCTATGATGCTCATGGCTAAGAACGCCACCATCACTGTCTGCCATACCCGTACGGTTGATCCCGCTGCTATTTGCCGCGAGGCTGACATCATCATCTCCGCTGCAGGCGTTCTGAACAGCCTGACTAAGGACTATGTCCGTCCCGGCCAGATCGTCATCGATGTTTCCATGAACTGGAACCCCGAGAAGATCACTGCCAAGGGTAAGGGCGGCATGTGCGGCGACGCCATCTTCGACGAGGTCGAGCCCATTGTTGAGGCTATTACCCCCGTTCCCGGCGGCGTTGGTGCTGTTACCACTTCCGTGCTGATGAAGCATGTCGTGGAAGCTGCTGAAAAGACCTGCTAAATAACAATATCCCTGTGACCAACGGTCACAGGGATACTTATAAGAGGAATAAAACATGAAGAAAATCAGAAATCTTCCCGAAAGCTGCTTTCTGAAGCTGTTTTTCGCATTTATCACGGTCTGCTTTTTGATCGCGGCTGTCTGCATGCCTGACCGGGCACAGATGTTCACCGGCCTGTGGCAGATCATGTCCAATCCCACCAAGCTGTCCACCAACTTCTTCTCTGTTGGCGGCTTTGCCGCAACCTTTTTGAACATGGGCCTGGTGTGCCTGATCAATCTGGCCATCTTCCATTTCACCAAGGCTACCGTCAACAATGTTTCTACCCTGGCCTTCCTGCTGACTCTGGGCTTCTGCAGCTGGGGCATCAATGTGCTGAACATGTGGCCCACCATGCTGGGCGTTGTCCTGCTGACCCTCATTAAGAAGGAAAAGCTGGCTGCCAATGTCAACGCCATGCTCTTCTCCACCGGCGTTGCCCCCATCGTTTCCGAGCTGATGCTTCGCTATCCCGGTGCCGAGGTCGCAGGCTTCAGCGTGCTGGGTGTTGTGGCCGGTATCGCGGTAGGCATTATTGCCGGCTTCCTGATCCCTGCCGGTCTGCCCCACTCCCCCAAGGTACATAAGGGCTTCGACCTGTACTCCGCAGCTCTGCCCGTAGGCATGACCGCCTTCCTGCTGAATGCTGTCCTGTTTAAGACCATGGGCATCGAGACTCCCGCCGCTGTGGGCGATCTGAGCGTTGCCTCTCCCGTGATCATCAATGTGTTCTGCGGTGTGGTCTTTGGCTTGTGTGTTATTTTCGCTCTGCTTATGGGCTGCACCCCCAAGGACTACTGGAATCTGCTGAAGGACCCGGATCAGGTCACCAGCTTCTCCGCCAAGTACGGCACCCATGTGATGCTGATGAATGCCGGCATCTACGGCCTGTTTATTCTGGCTTACTACAACCTCATCGGTGCCAACTTCAATGCCGTCACCCTGGGCCTTATTTTCTGTATGGTCTGCTGCTGCAACTCCGGTGCCCATCCCGGCAACGTGTGGCCTATCATGCTGGGTTATGTAGGTGCATCCTTCCTGTTCGGCTGGCTGTCCAGCCTGCTGGGCGGCAGCTTTACCCTGGCTGTCAACGCACCTGCCATTGCTGTGGGTCTGTGCTTTGCATCCGGCCTGTGTCCCATCGCCGACAAGTACGGCTGGTTCTACGGCCTGCTGGCTGCGGTGCTCCATTACTGCATGGTCACCACCGTTCCCCAGCTCCACGGCGGCTTCTGCCTGTATAACGGCGGCTTTACCGCTGTGTTCGTGTGTGTGCTCATGGTTCCTGCTTTGGAAAAAATGTTCAAGACCAAGGAAGAACGCAGACTGCAAAAGACAAACAAATAATAAAATTCAGAGAGGACGGCTTGGCCGTCCTCTCTTTTTGCAGTAAGCTTAATACTTTTTTAACAAATAATTGAAAAAATTTAACAAATGTGCTTGCAATACGCACACATGTGTGTTATAGTGATACTACCCTTGAAAGGAGGAATCGGCTATGAAAATGAAGAAATTACCGGCAATCCTGCTGGTATTGATTATGGCTCTGTCCCTGCTGGCCGGCTGTGGTGCTGCCTCTAAGGACAGCATGGCTATCGGCTATGATGCACCTGCAGCGGATGCTCCGGCAGAAGCCCCGGAAATGGAGTATATCTATGATGAAGAAACGGGTCTGACCAGCACTGACAGCTCCCAGGCTCCACTGCCGTCAGATCAGAAGATCATCACCACCATGTACATGGACGCCGAAACGGAAGAAATGGATGCCCTCCTGGAAACGATCAATGCAAAGATCGCAGAGCTGGGTGGCTACATGGAGGCCCAGGATATTTACAACGGCAGCAATTACAATTACTACCGCAACCGCCATGCCAATCTTACCATCCGTATTCCCGCGGATAAGCTGAACGGCTTTGTGGAGCATGTTAGTGCAAATTCCAACATTATTTCCCAGAATACCTCTACGGAAAATGTGACCTTGTCCTACATCGCCACTGAAAGCCGCATCACCGCCCTGGAAACCGAGCAGACCAGACTGTTGGAGCTGTTGGCTATGGCGGAAAATATGGAGGAGATCCTCCTCATCGAATCCCGGCTGACAGAAGTGCGGACAGAGCTGGAGCAGGTAACCTCTGTGCTTCGCAGCTATGACAACCGCATCAATTACAGCACCATCCATCTGGGTATCAGCGAGGTGATCGAGTACACCCAGGTAGAAGAAGAACCTGAGACCTTCTGGGACCGGATCTCCAAGGGCTTCATTAAGAGCCTGAAGAATGTGGGCGACGGCATCGTGGACTTTGCCGTGTTCCTGGTGGTGGCATTGCCGTACCTGGCTCCCTTTGTGGTGGTGGCTGTGGTGATCATTGTGATCATCCGGGCAACAAAGAGAAAAAAGAACAAAAAGACCCCTCCCATAAGCACTGATGAACCCAATAAGTAAATTGGAGCGTGTTCAGTTCAGGAGGGCTGCTGTATGAAAAAGCTGATAGCATTGGTTTTAGTGTTGGCCTGTGTGTTTAGTGTGGTCGGCTGTTCGTCAGATAATGCTGATAAGACAAAACCTGTCTTTGAAACAGAAAATGTAAGCAGTATCACTTTCTTTGCTGCCCCCAACTCCAATGAAGGTGTGGAGGTTCCGGAGGAATATATTGCACAGATCACAGCCTGGCTTGGAACCTTTACCCTGGATGAGAAAGCGGATTCAGACATTTTGGCACCCGGCAGCAACAGCATTTCTGTTCGCATCGTGTATGCGGACGGGTCAGTAGTGAAAAACGGTTTGACTACATTTGATGTTGACGGAACGACTTATTATATGAAAAGCGAAGCTGCTCCTGCATGTTATTTTGAGGTGTTTGAGCAACAGGAGTGAATTGCAGAGCATTGTCATCCGTGGTGGCAGATTGATCGCCAAACCCCATATACGCAAAAATGGAGCGTATCGTTTTGATACGCTCCATAACTGTTTTGTCGAGCAGCCGGGTTCGGTTTATTTCATGAACTTGTCGATGGCACTGCACAGATCGTCGATAGCACCCTCGTCACCGGCGGTGACGGCGTCCACCATGCAGTGATGGATGTGGTCTTTCAGGATCACCTTGCCGGTGTTATCCAGGGCCGAACGCACCGCTGCCAGCTGTACCAGCACCTCGGAGCAATCGTAACCCTCCTCCACCATCCGCTTTACTTTGTCCAAATGACCGATGGCCCGGGCCAGACGGTTGATGACCGCCTTCTGATTCTCGTGGACATGGCCGTGGGAATGAGCCAGACCGTGGGCGTGCATATAGGCGTGATCGTGTTCATGATGGTCCGCCATGGAAAGACCTCCTTTGCTCTTTTTGGTATTATATCGTATTTTTGCGGTTGTTGCAAGCCCCAAGGGGGGATATAATACCATGGTCGACAGGACACGACATAAAAAACCTATTGACAGGAAAGGGTGCCTGTGATATAATACACAGGCACTCAAGGAGTGCCACATATATCGCGGAGTAGAGCAGTTGGTAGCTCGTCGGGCTCATAACCCGGAGGTCGTAGGTTC